>JAZBOM010000484.1:0-4536 GCA_036351205.1 Thermoleophilia bacterium
CGAGGAAGTAGGACCAGTCGCTCGGCGGCAGCCGCCGGTAGCCGTAGTAGAGCAGGCCTGCCGCGAGGAGGAAGAACGCCAGGCTGACGAGGTTGTGCTCCGCCATACCGAAGGCCGACGAGGGTTTGGGCACCGGCCAGTAGAGGGTCAGGTTCTGGCCCGAGAGCAGCTGGGCCGCGCCCAGCACGGCGGCGGCGAGGGCGCGGCCCACCGCGACGGTGGGGGCCGCGAAGGAGCGCCGCCACTCCTCCTGGGCGGCGGCGAAGAGCAGCGGCCGGCCGAAGGCGAGGCTGAGGTAGGTCATCCACATCAGCAAGCCCAGCGGCACGAGCAGCAGATTCACGACGTGCTGGTCGGTGCGTCGCCAGCTCCAGTCGCGCTGCTCGTAGTAGCAGACCGCCATCGGCACGATCAGCAGCACCCCCGTGCTGCGGGTCAAGGTCGCGAGCAGGGCGGCCAGGCCGGCGAGCTTCCAGCTGCCCTTGCGCGCCCAGATGAAGCAGGCCAGGGAGAGGAGCAGGAAGAGCGACTCGGTGTACACCGCCTGGAAGAAGAGCGACGTCGGCACGAAGGAGATCAGCGTGACGGTGAGTGCGGCGGTCCGCGCGTCGTACTGCTCGCGCACGAGGCGGTAGAGCAGCACCATGGCGCCGCCGTAGCAGGCGACCGAGATGGCCAGCCCGGTCAGCAGCAGGTTGCCGCCGAAGAGCACACCGACGTAGCGCAGCAGCAGTGGGTAGAGCGGGAAGAAGGCCGTGCTGCCGTCGCTCTCGGCGTACCCGGCGACGGCGATCTTGATGAGCCAGACGCCGTCCCAGTGCCCCCACGGGTCGAAGAGCCAGCCGAGGACGCCGTCGAAGGGGGCGGCGTGGCGGGGGAAGATCAGCGTCCAGGGCGGGTCGCCGAGCCCGATCGCCGCCGCCGTGACGAAGCCGACGAGGAGGATGAAGAGGCGGCTGCCGGCCGCGGCGGCGAAGGCGCGTCGCGCGGCGCTCCCGTCCCCCGGCTCCGGCGTCACGGCGCGCCCGAGGGCGCCGTCTCGTCGGGCGCGCCGTCGCCGGGCGCGAGCTCCTCCGGGGTAAGGTCGTCGCGCACGTCGTAGAGCACCCGGCCGCTGCGGTAGTCGAGAAGCGCGACGATGGTGTCGGTGCGGTCCGACACGGTCGGCACGCTCCCCTGCACCTGCCAGATGAAGCGGTACTCGGGGTCGACGGTGGTGGTCACCGTGCGCCCGTCGATCGCGTGGACGAGCGTGTAGGCCTCGTCCTGGGGCACGAACAGGAGCTGCACCTCGCGCGGGTCGACGATCTCGTCCCTGAACACCCAGGCGGCCCTTCGCAGGGCTGCCCCGGAGGTCTTGAGCTCGGAGTCACCGGGTACGCGGAAGGCGGCGACGACGAAGGCCCAGCCGCGCCAGGGTCGCGTGACGAACTCGCCACGCTGCTGCGGCGCCGTGTAGCGATAGGCGACCAGCGAGGGCAGGAGCAGCACGAGCAGCGCCGCCACGACGGCGACGACGATCATCAGTCTCTTCGGGCTCAGCAGCATCCCCGGCGGCCTCCGGCGGCGATGATGCGCGAGCCGGCGGCGGCGGTCAAACCCGGCTCGCAGGCCGCGGCGGTCAGGCGGGACCGGCAGGCCGCGGCGGTCGAACGGGACCCGCAGGCGGCGCCGGTCAAACGGAACCCGCCAGGTCGATGACGGTCTCGTCGGGCACGAGCAGCGTGTCCGCGAAGCCGCGCCGCGCGCGGTCACGCATGCGGCCGTAGTACTCCTCGCCGAAGAGCGGGTTCAGGTGCATGAGCAGCAGGCGGCCGACGTCGGCGCGGGCGGCGAGGGCCGCGACCTCACCGACCTCGCTGTGGGCCCTGAAGCTGGGGAGCAACGACCCGTGGACGCGGCGCGTCGCCGGGTCGTCGTCGTTGTACCAGCACTCGTGGGCGAGCGCGGCGACGCCGTGGGCGAAGGTCTCGGTCTCCGGGTCGGGGCCCGTGTCGGTCGCGAGGGCGAAGAGGTCGTCGAGACGGTAGCCTGCGCTCGTACCGGGGTGCTTCTGGGCGCGCAGGCGCAGGCCGTGGCCGGCGACCTCGTTGTCGCCGGCCACGAGGGCGCGGACGGTGATGCCCGGCCAGTCGCTCCACGGCCCCGGGTTGTACGGCGGGCGGATGAGCTCGGCGAGGGCGAGCTCGGGGTCGGTGCCGTTCACCGCCGCCGCCGGCGCGTGGACGGTGAGGCGGCGGCCGGCGAGGACGGCGGGCAGGTAGGCGAGGCCGCAGACGTGGTCGAGGTGGTAGTGCGTCAGCACGAGGTCGACCGCCTCGACGCCGGCGAGAAGGTCCTGCCCGACGGGTGCGAGCAGCCGGCGCAGGCCCGTGCCGGCGTCGAAGACGATCAGTGTGGCTCCGTCCTTGAGTGTCAGGCACGTGGTCTCGCGCCGCGCGGACGGCACCCAACCCGCCGTGCCCAGTGTCGTCAGCCGCATGCCGGTACCTCCCTGCGACGATCGTCGCTCTGAGTGCGGCGGCCGCGCAGGGCTCGGGTGCGCCGGCGGCGCGCCCGAGCCCTGCTCACGTCGAAGCCCGCGAGGACTCGACCGCGGCCTCCGCCTTGCGCACGATCTCGCGCTCGTTGGGATAGGACATGAGGTCGAGCGCGTCCGAGACGCTAAGCCAGCGCGCCTCGCTGACCTCGTGGTCGTGCCCCGAGACGTCGCCGCCGCCGGCTCGCATGAGGAAGTAGTGGACCGTCTTGTGGATGCGCACCCGGCTCTCGCGCGAGTAGAACCAGTAGTCGATGCTGCCCAGCTCGCCCTCGAGCGACGCCTCGATGCCGGTCTCCTCGCGGACCTCGCGCAGGGCCGTCTCGCCGAGTGTCTCCCCGGGCTCGACGCCGCCCTTCGGCAGGCCCCACACGCGACGCCCGACCGGGTTGATGAGGCAGATCTGCAGGCCGCCGTCGTGGCGCACGACGACGCCGCCTGCCGATGTCTGCTCGCGGGTCTCGCTCACGACCTCGTCTCCTCGGCCTGGTCGCCCGTAGTATATCGCCGCCCCCGGCCGGCGGGTCGCGCGCCCGGCCGGGCGTTATGATGGCGCCGGCCGCGGCCGGCGCGCCGCCGGCCGTCGAGGACGACCCTGCCATACGGAGGTCCCCGGATGTTCGCCGCCATCGGCCGCTTCTCGTATCGCTACAGGTGGCCGCTCGTCGCCGTCTGGACGGTGGCCTTCGCGCTGGGGCTGGTGGGTCTGAGCGGGCTGCCCGAGCGCCTCAAGGGCGGCGGCTTCAGCGACCCCGACTCGAAGGCGCAGCAGGCCCTGAACGAGATGCACGCGCGTCTCGGCGTCGGCACCGCTTCGCTCACCGTCGTCTTCACCGGCGACGGGCTCGACGCGGACGACCCGCGCTTCATGCGCGCGATGGACGAGGCGCTGGAGCGGATCGACCCGGGGAGCCTGCCCGGGCTCACGCGCGTCCTCACGCCGGCGACCGGCGGCGACAGTCTCGTCGCCGAGGACGGCAGCGCCGCGCTCGCGGTCCTCATCTTCGACACCTCGCTCGAGGCGGTGCAGGGGCAGCTCGACCGCGTGCGCGAGCTGCTGCAGCCGGGCGAGCTCGAGACCCTCATCACCGGCGAGCCGGCGGTCTACGAGGCGATCCAGGACGTCTCGGCCGAGGACCTCCGGCGCGCGGAGTCTTACGCGATCCCCGTGGCGCTCGTCGTGCTCGTGCTCGTCTTCGGCAGCCTGGTCGCGGCCTCGCTCCCGGTGATCGGCGGCGGCGTCGCGGTGACCGTCACGCTCGGCGCGATGTACCTGCTGGCCGGCGCCTTCGACCTCTCGATCTTCGTCCTCAACGTCGCGTCGATGCTCGGCCTCGCCGTCGGCATCGACTACTCGCTCTTCATCGTCGGCCGCTTCCGCGAGGAGCTCGGCCGGGGCAGCACCGTCGCCGACGCCGTCGAGGCGACGGTGGCGAGCGCCGGCCGCGCCGTCTTCTTCAGCGGCCTCGCCGTCTTCATCGGTCTCCTCGGCCTGATCTCCTACCAGTACATGTCGCTGCGCTCGATGGGCATCGGAGGCGCCGTCGTCGTGCTCTTCTCGGTGCTCGTCGCGCTCACCCTGCTCCCTGCGCTGCTGGGGATCCTCGGGCCGCGCGTCGACGCCCTCCGCGTGCTCGGCCGCCGCGAGCGCGAGGGCCACTTCTGGCGGCGCTGGTCGGACTGGGTCATGGCGCACCCGGTCCCCGTGCTCGTGGTCACCACAGCCGTCATCCTGGTCATCGCCAGCCCCATCGCCGGGATCGTCGTCAACGTACCCACCGCCGAGGAGCTGCCGCGCAGCGTGGAGGCGCGCCGCGGCTACGACCTCATCGCCGAGCGCTTCGACCGCGGGCGCCTGCTGCCCAACGAGGTCATGCTGACCTGGGACGAAGGCGCGCCCGACCCCTTCGACCCGGCGCGCCTGGCGGAGCTCTACGAGTACGGGCAGCGGCTCGAGGCTCTCAAGGGCGTCGCCTCGGTCGAGAGCATCGTCACGC
>JAZBOM010000485.1:0-4135 GCA_036351205.1 Thermoleophilia bacterium
CCTGGCCGACGAAGAAGCCGAGCACCTGCTGCTTGCCGGCGCGGTACTGCTCGGCCTGGGCCGGGTGGTCGGCGACGACCCGCGCCGCGAGGGTCTCGAGCTCGGCCTCGTCGGAGAGCTGGCCGAGGCCGTACTTCTCGACCACCTCGTCGGGCTCGGCCCGGTCCTCGACCATGTGGGCGAAGACCTCCTTCCCGGCGCTGGTCGAGACGGCGCCGCCGGCGACCAGCGCGACGAGCTTGGCCAGCCGCTCCGGGGTCACCGGGCCGTGCCCGGGCTCGAGCCCGGTGGCGTTGAGGTGCGCGAGGTACTCGCCCATCGTCCAGTTGGCGGCGAGCTTGGCGTCGACGCCCTGCGCCACCACCTGCTCGTAGTACTCGGCCAGCGGGCGGTGCGCGCCGAGCACGGCGGCGTCCTGGCGCGAGAGCCCGTACTGCGCCACGAAGCGCTCGGTGCGCGCCGCCGGCAGCTCCGGCAGCGCGGCGCGCACCTCTTCGACCCAGGCGGGGTCGATCTCGAGGGGCACCAGGTCGGGCTCGGGGAAGTAGCGATAGTCGTGGGCCTCCTCCTTCGAGCGCAGCGGCGTCGTGGTCGCCGTCTCGGGGTCGAAGTGGAGGGTCTCCTGCTCGATCCGCCCGCCCGCCTCGAGGATCTCGACCTGGCGCGGCAGCTCGGCCTCGAGCGCCTGCTGGAGGAAGCGGAAGCTGTTCATGTTCTTGAGCTCGGTGCGCGTGCCGAGCTCGCTAGCGCCCGCCGGGCGGACGCTGATGTTGGCGTCCCAGCGGATCTGGCCCTCCTCCATGATGCAGGCGCTGACGCCGAGCTCGATGACCAGGGCGCGCAGCTGCTGGAGGAACTCGCGCGCCGCCGCCGGCGAGGGGATGTCGGGCTCGGTGACGATCTCGATCAGCGGCGTGCCGCCGCGGTTGAAGTCGACCACCGTGTAGTCGGAGCCGGCGATGCGCCCCGCCTCGCCGCCGGAGTGGACGAGCTTGGCGGCGTCCTCCTCCATGTGCACGCGGTTGATGCGGCAGCGGAGCTTCTCGTCGCCGACCCAGTACTCGAACCAGCCCTCGACGGCGAGCGGCTCGTCGTACTGGCTGATCTGGTACGCCTTGGGCAGGTCGGGATAGAAGTAGTTCTTGCGGTGGAAGACGTTGCGCGGCCGCACCGTGCAGTGCAGGGCGAGGGCGATGCGGGTCGCGTACTCGACGGCGCGCTGGTTGACCACGGGCAGCGCGCCGGGGTGCGCGAGACAGACCGGGCACGTATGCGTGTTGGGCGGGTCGCCCTTGGTCACCGCGCAGCCGCAGAACATCTTGGTCGCGGTGTCGAGCTCGACGTGCATCTCGAGGCCGATGACCGGCTCCCAGGCGCTCACGATGCCGCCTCCCCCGGGGCCGCCGGCGGGGCGCTGTCGGCGGCGGCGGGCGCCGCGACTGACGGCGCGGCGTCGGCCGCGTCACTCGACGCCGCCGAGTCGCGGAACGAGGGCGCCGTCTCGAAGCCGATGGCGCCCTCGAGGGCGTGGGCCGCCTTGAGCAGGCGGTTCTCGCTGAACGCCGGGCCGATGAGCTGGAAGCCGACCGGCAGCCCGTCGCTCAGCCCGCAGGGGATCGAGAGCGCCGGCAGCCCGGCGAGGTTCACCGGGATCGTGCACAGGTCGCTCATGTACATGGCCAGCGGGTCGTCGGTGCGCGAGCCGGCCCTGAAAGCCACCGTCGGCGTGGTCGGCGAGACGATGAGGTCGACGCCCTCGAAGGCGCGCGCGAAGTCGCGGCGCACCAGGGTGCGCACGCGCTGCGCGCGCCCGTAGTAGGCGTCGTAGTACCCCGCCGACAGGGCGTAGGTGCCGATCATGATGCGCCGCTTCACCTCGGCGCCGAAGCCCTCGCCGCGGGTGCGCTCGTACATCTCGAGCAGGTCCTCGGCGCCCTCGGCGCGATGGCCGTAGCGCACGCCGTCGAAGCGCGCCAGGTTCGCGCTCGCCTCGGCCGGGGCGATGATGTAGTACGCCGGCAGGCCGTACTCGGTGTGCGGCAGGCTGATCTCGACGCAGCGCCCGCCGAGCTCCTCGACCAGGGCGACGGTCTCGTCGAAGCGCGCCCGCACCCCGGGCTCGATGCCCAGGGCGAGGTACTCGCCGGGGATGCCCACGGTCAGCCCGTCGAGGCGGTCGCCCTCGGGCAGCTCGACCTCGAAGGGCAGCTCGACGCTGGTCGCGTCGTACGGGTCCTTGCCGACGATGTGGCGCAGGAGGAGCGCGCAGTCGTAGACCGAGCGCGTGAGCGGCCCGATCTGGTCGAGCGAGCTGGCGAAGGCGATGAGGCCGTAGCGCGAGACGGCGCCGTAGGTGGGCTTCATGCCGACGATGCCGCAGAGCGCCGCCGGCTGACGGATCGAGCCGCCGGTGTCGGAGCCGAGGGCCCAGAGCGCCTCGCCGGCGGCGACCGCGGCGGCGGAGCCGCCGCTCGAGCCGCCGGGCACGGTGGCGAGGTCCCACGGGTTGCTCGTGACCTTCACGCTCGAGTTCTCGGTCGACGACCCCATGGCGAACTCGTCGAGGTTGGTCTTGCCGAGCATCACCACGTGCGCGTCCCAGAGCTTGCGCACCGCGGTCGCCGTGTAGACCGGGGCGTAGTCGTGCAGGATGCGCGAGGCGCAGGTCGTGGTCACGCCCTCGGTGACCATGTTGTCCTTGACCGCGAGGGGCAGCCCCGCCAGAGGGCCGCGCATGGCCTGCATCTCGCGGTCGATCTTGGTGGAGTACTTGGCGGCGTTGTCGGTGGTCACGCGGATGTAGGCGTGGACGCGCTCCTCGACGGCGGCGATCTGGTCGAGGTAGACCTTGGTCAGCTCGGCGGCCGAGACCTCGCCGTCGACCAGGAGCCGCTTGGCCTCGCGCGCCTTCAGGCGCAGGGGGTCGAGCACGCCGCTCACCCCATCCTCGGCACGCGGAACGAGTCGTCGGCGACGGCCGGCGCGTTCTTCAGGGCGTCGTCGCGGTCGAGGCTCGGCCTCACCTTGTCCGCCCGCTGCACGTTCACGACGTCGAGCACATGGGCCGTGGGAGGAACGTCGCCGGTGTCGAGCTCGGACATCTTGTCGATGTGATCGAGGATCTTGGCGAGCTCACCGGTCATGCGCTCGGCCTCCCCGGGCTCGAGCCGCAGGCGGGCGAGGCGGGCCACGTAGCGGACGTCGTCGTCGGTGATCATCGTCGGTCTCCCCTGCCGAAGCGGCCGAAAGGGACGGCTATCGTACTCCAGCCCCGTGAGCGGGACAAGAACGGCGGCGGGGGGGCAGCGCCGGGCGGATGAGCGGGAGGCGCCCGTCGGTGCCGCAGAGGAGGTCCCCGGTGCAGCCGCGGAGGACGTCCCAGGTGCGGCCGTGGAGGACGTCCCCGGTGCGGCCGTGGCGGAGGCGCTGCGATCGAGATACGGAGCGAGCCTCGGGTCGGCGGGGCGGGGCAACGTGGCGAGCGCCGGCGCGAAGCCGGACTCCGAGAGAAACGGAGCCCGCCGGCCTGACGGCCGGCGGGCTCCGTTCGATCGCCGAGTGCGCGTACGCGCGGGCCGGCGCTCAGGTCACTCGACCACCATGACCCGTGACGCCTGCAGCCCCTTGTCCCCCTCGGTGATCTCGAACTCAACACGCTGACCCTGGGTCAGCGTCTTGTAGCCGTCCATGGCGATCTCCGAGAAGTGGACGAAGAGGTCATCGCCGTCCTCCCGCTCGATGAACCCATAGCCCTTCTCATTGCTGAACCACTTCACGGTCCCCTGCGCCAACGAACTACCCTCCTCGTACAGAACAGCGTGTCGGCCGCGACGGCGGCCGCCGGCCGCCACATGTCCGGCGCCGGTTACACGGAACGAAGCGTATACCGGCGCACGCGCGAATGTAAAATGCCAGGCTCAAATGCACGCCGCGCAGGCACGAGGGAGCGCTCGGAGAGTATCCTCCGGAGACTCGCGCGGGCGCGCCCGGTCCGGGCGCGGCGCCGCGGTGCACGGCCCGATCCGGGCGCGGCGCCGCGGTGCACGGCCCGGGAATCCAAGGGGCCGCAGCCTGCCCCCCCGGAACGCGCG
The DNA here is from genome assembly GCA_036351205.1 of Thermoleophilia bacterium. Lineage (GTDB taxonomy): Bacteria > Actinomycetota > Thermoleophilia > UBA2241 > UBA2241 > UBA2241. The sequence goes on from JAZBOM010000485.1 coordinate 4,092, forward strand.
GCGCCCCGGGGCCCTCAGCGCGGCAGCAGCTCCTCGAGAGAGGC
>JAZBOM010000486.1:0-2910 GCA_036351205.1 Thermoleophilia bacterium
CAGTGGCTAGTCGCCTCGTTCGCCGTCTTTCTCGCCTTCTACTGCCTGCAGGCCGCCGGCTGGTGGCTCCTGCTGGCGGGGTTCGGGCTGCGCCCCGGTGTGCTGGCGACGTGGGCGATCTGGGGCAGCTCGATCCTCGCCCGCTACGTGCCGGGCACCGTGTTCATGTTCGTGGGCCGGGCGTGGCTGCACCACGGACAGGGGCTCGACCTCCCGAGGGTGGGCGCGGCGATGGTCTATGAGCAGGCGCTTCAGCTCTGCTCGGCCCTGCTCACGGTGGCCCTTCTGTGGCCTCTGGCCCGCGTCGAGGCCGGGTGGGCGGCCTGGTCGCTGCTGGCGATCCCGGCGCTGCTCGTCCTCGTGCACCCGCGCGTGTTCGTGCCGCTCGCCGGCCGCGCGCTCGGCCTGCTCCACCGCGAGCCCCTCACCGCCTCGCTGGGCTTCGGCCGAGTGGTGGCGATGCTTTGGTACTATGTCGCGACCTGGCTGCTGGTCGGCGCGGCCGCGTGGTGCCTGGCGCGCGCGACGGTCGACGTCGGCGCCGACACGCTCGCCCTCGTGATCGCCGCCTACGCGCTCGCCTACGTCGCCGGCATGGCGGCCTTCGTCCTGCCCAGTGGCGTCGGCGTGCGCGAGGCGGTCCTCGCCGGGGCGCTGCGCGCCGAGGTCGGCGGGCCCGTGGCCCTCGCGTGGGCCGTCCTCCTGCGCCTCTGGCAGACGGCGATCGAGGTCGTGTTCGTCGGCCTCGTGCTCCTGGCAGAGCGACTGTCCCGGCGGGGCGCCCCGGGGGGGGAGCGCTCAGACGCCCTGGGCACACGGGTCGAGGCCGACGGGCCGGGCGGACCGGGCACGGCGCCGGGGCGGGAGCAGGTCGACGGGGAGGGTCGCCGATGACGAGACAGGCGCGGAGGCGCGGCGAGCCGGTGCGCGAGCTCACTCCCGACGAGTACGCCCGTCTCTTCCGCCGCAACGCTCTCTGGGTGGCGCTCGGGGCGGTCGCCTTCGCCGCCGTCTACGCCCTGCTCGCCTACCTCAAGTACCGCAACTACGACGTCGGCCGCTACGACCTCGGCAACATGGTGCAGGCGGTCTACAACACGGCCCACGGCCGCTTCCTCGAGATCACGACCAACGACATGGCGCCGCGGCAGATGTCGCGCCTCGGGAGCCACGTCGACCCCATCCTCGCGCTCTTCGCCCTCCCCTGGCTGGTCTGGCCCAGCCCGGTCATGCTGCTCACGCTGCAGAGCGTGATCGTCGCCGCCGGGGCCTGGCCCGCCTACCGCCTCGGTACGCGGGTCACCCGCGACCCGCGCGCCGGGGCGTTGCTCGCCGGCGCCTTCCTCCTCTACCCGGCGCTCGGCTACGGGGCGCTCAACGAGTTCCACCCGGTCACGCTGGCCACGACCTTCCTGCTCTTCGCCTTCCTCTACCTCGAGGAGGACCGCTGGCTCTGGGCGATCCCCGCCCTGGTGCTCGCCGTGCTCTGCAAGGAGGAGATCCCGCTCGTCGTGGCCTTCCTCGGCGCCTTCTTCGCCCTGCGCAAGCGCTCGTGGCGGCCGCTGCTCATCACCGCCGCCGCCGTGGTCTACTTCGTCGCCGTCGTGTGGTGGGTGATCCCGCACTTCAACGAGGGTCAGAGCGCCTTCGTGAGCCGCTACGCCGCCTACGGCGACAGCGCCGTCGGCGTCGCCCTGGGCGTGGTGACGCAGCCGGACCAGACCCTCAGCGACCTCTTCGCCGCGGGCAACCTGCGCTACTGGTGGGAGCTGCTCTGGCCGTTCGCCTTGGCGCCGCTCCTGAGCCCGCTGACGCTGCTCGTCGCGGCGCCCGAATTCGTGCTCAACGGGCTGTCGAGCGTGCGCTTCCAGCGCTCGATCGCCTTCCACTACACGGCGGCGGAGATCCCCTTCCTCTTCGCCGCCGCCGTGCTCGGCCTCATGCGCCTGTGGCGCTGGGCGGGCGGCGGCTTCCGCCGGCCGGAGTCGGCGATGACGCACGAGGCCGTGCGGCAGCCGACCCTGGCCCTGGTCGTGCTCGTGACCGCGCTCGCCGGCAACTTCGTCCTCGGGCCGCTGCCGTTCAACCTCCCCGGGTCGCAGTTCGACGGGCGAGACTACGCGCGTCGCGGCCACACCGTCGTGCTGGACGAGGCGCTGGCCATGATCCCCGACGGCGTCCCGATCTCGGTGACCAACGGCGCCGGCGGGCACGTCTCCGACCGTCGTGTCATCTACACGTTCCCCTACTACGAGGGGGCCGAGTGGGTGATCACCGACCAGACACGGCCCTTCATCTTCGACCGCGAGAACCGGCTGGCCTACGACGAGGCCCTGGCGCGGGTGCTCTTCGACACGCGCTACCAGTCGGTGTACGCACGGGACGGGGTCTACGTCTTCCGTCTCATCGGCGACGGCGATGCGCAGGGCGGGGCTAGCGACGGCGACGACCCGGCGGGGGCGGCCTCCCCCAGCCCTTCCGGCGACACGCCGGCCCCCGACTGACACGCCGCGTCTCCGACTGACACGCCCGCCCACCGCCGGCCCCGGGTGACACGGCGGCTCGGCGCCGGCGAGGGTCGCCCTCAGGCGACCCAGCTGAAGTGGGCGAACTTCGCCGTCAGGAGGATCAGCCCGATCACGAAGACGGCGAGCGTGAGCCGGCGCGCCCGGGGGCGATCGCGCAGCACGAGCGCGAGCACGGTGAAGGCCGGGAAGATCGTCAGCAGGAACCGCGGGTAGGAGAGCAGCGGCATCGGCGCGGCAGGGAAGAAGAGCGGGTACGCTGCGGCGGCGAGGAAGTAGGACCAGTCGCTCGGCGGCAGCCGCCGGTAGCCGTAGTAGAGCAGGCCTGCCGCGAGGAGGAAGAACGCCAGGCTGACGAGGTTGTGCTCCGCCATACCGAAGGCCG
>JAZBOM010000487.1:0-8235 GCA_036351205.1 Thermoleophilia bacterium
GGGACGGCCCCCCGCCTGAGGCTATACTTGCAGCATCCTGACCCCGGCCGTGGGAGCGGCGAATGGGCGCTGAGCAGGCACTGATACTGATCGTCGACGACGACTACGACTTCCTCGAGCTGAACCGCATCATCCTCGAGGGGGCGGGCTACCGCGTCGTCACCGCCACCAACCCGACGGAGGCCGCGGCGCGCATCGACGAGGCGCGGCCCGACCTCATCGTCACCGACCTGATGATGACGAGCGTCGACGCCGGCTTCGCGCTCTCCGCCCGGCTGCGCGAAGACCCGCGCACCGCCGACGTGCCGATCATCCTCTCGACCTCGGTGAGCAGCGCACTCGGCCTCGACTTCAGGCCGCGCTCGAGCGAGGACCTCGAGAAGATGCACGTCGACGCCTACTTCGACAAGCCCATCGACGCCCAGGCCCTGCTGGCCAAGGTGGCCGAGCTGCTGGGCGGTCCGTGAACACGCGGGGGCCGGGGTGCGAGAGCGTGACGCGCGCGGGTCCGAGCCGGTCGCGGCCGAAGACGGCCGCGTCGCCGGCGTGACCGCGAGACAGCTGCGAACGATCGAGAGACCGGCATGAACGAAGACAGGGTCGCCCTCCAGAAGCTCGTCACCACGATCGGCGAGAAGTGCCGCATGTGCTACACCTGCGTGCGCGAGTGCCCGGCCAAGGCGATCCAGATCATCGACGGCCAGGCCAAGGTCATCGAGACGCGCTGCATCGGCTGCGGCAACTGCGTCACCGTGTGCAGCCAGAACGCCAAGCAGATCCAGAGCGGCATCGAGGACGCCGAGGCCTTGCTCGCCGGCCCGGCGCCGGTGGCCGCGATCGTCGCCCCGAGCTACCCGGCCGAGTTCGACGACGTCGGCGCCGCGGCCCTCGTGGCGACCCTCCGCCGGCTGGGCTTCACCCGCGTCCACGAGGTGGCCTTCGGCGCCGACCTCGTGGCCCGCGCCTACGCCCGCCTCCTGCTCGAGGACGACGGCCGCTACATCGCCACCACCTGTCCGGCCGTGGTCAGCTACGTGCGCAAGTACCACCCCGAGCTGCTCGACCGCCTGGCGCCCATCGTCTCGCCGATGATCGCCGTCGCCCGCGCCCTGCACGCGACGTACGGGCCCGGCCTCAAGCTCGTCTTCGTCGGGCCCTGCATCGCCAAGAAGGGCGAGGCCGAGTACGAGCAGTTCGAGGGCGAGGTCGACGCGGTGCTCACGTACGGCGAGCTGCGCACCCTGCTCGAGCAGCGCGGCCTCGACCTCGCCGCCTTCGAGGGCGCCGACGACGACTTCGACCCGCCGCGCGGCAGCCTCGGGGGGCTCTTCCCCATCACCCGCGGGCTCCTGCAGGCGGCGGGCCTCACCGAGGACCTCCTGCGCGGCGACATCGTCAGCGCCGACGGGCGCGAGAACCTGGTCGACGCGATCGTCGAGTTCAAGACCGGCGAGACCGAGGCCCGGCTGCTCGACATCCTCTGCTGCGAGGGCTGCATCATGGGGCCCGGCTACAGCGAGCCCGAGCCGGTCTTCAAGCGCCGCTCCGACGTGAGCCGCGAGGCGCGTGAGCGCCGCGCCACGTTCGACGAGGAGGCCTGGGAGACGGCGATGCGCGAGTACGACGACGTCGACCTGAGGCGCACCTTCAAGGCCTACGACCAGCGCTTCGACCACGTCCCCGACCCCCAAGAGCTGCGCGAGATCCTCGCCCGGATGAACAAGTTCACCCCCGAGGACGAGCTCGACTGCGGCGCCTGCGGCTACGAGACCTGCCGCGACCACGCGGTCGCCATCTCGCAGGGGCTGGCCGAGGTCGAGATGTGCCTGCCGTACTCGGTCGAGGAGCTCCGCAAGACGGTCGAGGAGCTGCGCGAGTCGCACCGCTCGCTGGAGAGCACCAAGGAGGCGCTGGTCAAGTCCGAGAAGCTGGCCAGCATGGGCCAGCTCGCGGCCGGCATCGCCCACGAGGTCAACAACCCGCTGGGCATCCTGCTGCTGCACGCCAACCTCCTGCTCGAGGACTGCGAGCAGCAGAGCGCCGACCACGAGGACCTCGAGCTCATCGTCAACCAGGCGAACCGCTGCAAGCGCATCATCTCGGGCTTGCTCAACTTCGCCCGCCAGAGCCGCGTCGTGCGCCAGCCGACCGACCTCGGGGCCCTCGTCGCCGAGGTCCTCCGCACGGTCCCCGCCGAGGAGGGCGTCGAGATCGCCGTCGACGACCGCCTCGAGGACCCGACGGCCGAGATCGACGCCGACCAGATCGTGCAGGTGCTCGTGAACCTCGTCACCAACGCCCAGCAGGCGATGCCCGACGGCGGCCGCATCACCGTGACCCTCGAGGACACCGACGACGAGATCTCGGTCAGCGTCGCCGACACCGGCCACGGCATCGCCGACGAGCACTTCGACAAGCTCTTCAGCCCGTTCTTCACGACCAAGCAGGTCGGCAAGGGCACGGGGCTCGGCCTCGCCGTCACCCACGGCATCGTCAAGATGCACCGCGGGCAGATCACCGTCGAGTCCAACGCCGACCCCGAGCGCGGGCCCACCTTCACCACCTTCAAGATCGTGCTGCCGCGGCGCGAGAGCGGCGTGAGCGTGCCGGTGAGCCTGCAGGGCATCGACGGAGGAGCCGAAGCATGACGACCGTCCCGGCGGCGCGCGAGGCGCTCATGGACCCGCAGCAGCAGGTGATCCGCGTGGTCATGATCGACGACGAGGAGGCGCTCTGCCTCGGCGTGCGCCGCATCATCGAGAAGTACAAGGTCCACGTGCCCGACGTGCTCGTCGACGTCAGCTTCGAGTTCTCGTACTTCACCTCGGCCGAGGACTTCCTCCGCGGCCTCGGCGACGGCGAGCAGGTCGACCTCCTGCTCCTCGACCTCAAGCTCCCCGGCATGGGCGGCATGGAGCTGCTCGACGTGATGAGCCAGGAGGGGCGCGAGATCCTCACCATCATGATCACGGCCTACGCCACCTTCGAGACCGCCGTGAAGGCGACCAAGCTCGGCGCCTACGACTTCCTCGCCAAGCCCTTCTCGCCCGACGAGCTGCGCTACGCCCTGCGCAAGGCCACGAGCCAGCTGATCCTCAGCCGCCAGGCGCGCAAGCTCGCCGAGGAGAAGCGCCAGGTGCGCTTCAACTTCATCTCCGTGCTCGCCCACGAGCTCAAGGCGCCGCTCAACGCGGTCGAGGGCTACCTCAACATCCTGCGCACGACCGAGGCCGACCAGAACCTGCAGATGATCGAGCGCAGCATCGTGCGCGTCGACGGCATGAAGAAGCTCATCGGCGACCTGCTCGACCTGACGCGCATCGAGTCGGGCAAGCGCGAGCGCGTGATCGCGCGCCTCGACATGGTCCAGCTGGCGAAGGCGTCGATGGAGCTCTTCGCCGTCGACGCCGAGCACCGCGGCATCACCATGGAGCTCGACGCCGACGCCGGCGCCGAGCTGCAGGCCGACGCCGGCGAGGCCGAGATCGTGCTCAACAACCTCATCTCCAACGCGGTCAAGTACAACCGCGACGGCGGCAGCGTGCGCGTCGAGCTCCGGCGGCTCGACGGCGGCCTGCGGATCAGCGTGACCGACACCGGCTACGGCCTGACGGCCGAGGAGCAGGCCAAGCTCTTCACCGAGTTCATGCGCATCAAGAACGAGCACACGGTGAAGGTCCTCGGCAGCGGCCTCGGCCTCTCGACGGTGCGCAAGATCGCCAATCTCTACGAGGGCGACGCGAGTGTCACGAGCGAACCCGGCGTGGGCAGCACGTTCACGGTCACGCTCAACGACGCCCCCGCCGGCGCCTCCTCCGCCTCCGAGTAGAGGCGCCCCCTGGGGCCCGCCGTCCGAGCGCTCGTTACGGCTTGCACAAGCGCCCTCGAACCGGGAGAATCCCGGGTGATCGAGGCCGTGTTTCAACGTGGGTTCCGTGGGCCGAAGGCCGCGACCGAACGCAGCATCGCCGGGTGACCCCGGCGCCGACGGGGCGTCCCACCACGCAGCGCCACGACACGATCGCCACGAACGCCGGCGCTCGCGCGCCGAGCCACGGGGACAGGCAAGCGAGAGAGGGAGAGTGCGGTGCCCAAGATCCTGATCGTCGATGACGACCCCGATATCGTCGAGGCCGGCAAGCTCGTGCTCGAGCGTGAGGGCTTCGAAGTGGTGAGTGCGCCCAACAAGCGCGACGGGCTCACGATGCTCGAGGAGGCCAAGCCCGACCTGCTGATCCTCGACGTGATGATGGAGGAGCCCGACGACGGCCTCCGCATGGCGCGTGACATCCGCAAGGCGGGCCACACCCTGCCCATCATCATGCTCACCAGCGTCAACGCGGCCATGGGCCTCAACATCGACAAGGACGAGGAGATGGTCCCGGTCGAGGAGTTCCAGTCCAAGCCGGTCGAGCCGGCCACGCTGGTCGCCAAGGTCCAGAAGCTGCTCGCGTCCACGAAGTAGGAAGGCTGCCGATGCTCGCCACGACACCCGACCAGCTGCGCGCCGAGGTCGCCGAGCTCATCGAGAAGCTCGGCCCGGGCCGCAGCTCGCTCATCCCCATCCTCCAGGAGGTCAAGCGCCGGTACCGCGGCGTCGACCCCGAGGCGATGCAGGTCGTCGCCGAGGCCATCGACATCCACCCCGTCGAGGTCTACAGCGTCGCCTCGTTCTACGCCTTCCTGCACGGCGCCCCCGAGGGCCGCTTCGTGATCCGCCTCTGCCGCACCCTCTCCTGCGACTTCGCCGGCAAGGAGGCCGTCGCCGAGGCCCTGCAGAAGGAGCTCGGCGTCGGCTTCGACGAGTCGACCGACGACGGTCTCTTCACGCTCGAGTGGGCCAGCTGCATGGGCATGTGCGACCAGGGCCCGGCCCTGCTCGTCAACGACCGCGTGTACACGCGCGTCACGCCCGAGCAGGTGCCCGCCATCCTCGCCGACTGCCGCACCCTCGCGGCCGAGGAGGGCTGAGCCGTGGCCTCCACGATCGAGACCAGGGGCAACGCCCTGACCTACGCGACCATCGAGCTCGACGCCGGCCTCAAGGCAGCGCTCGGGCTCTCCCGCGGCGACATCGTCGACACCGTCGCCGACAGCGGCCTCAAGGGCCGCGGCGGGGCCGGCTTCCCCACCGGCATGAAGTGGAACTTCTGCGCGTCTGAGAAGGCCGACCAGAAGTACATCGTCTGCAACGCCGACGAGGGCGAGCCCGGCACCTTCAAGGACCGGGTCATCCTCACCGAGTTCGCCGACCTCGTCTTCGAGGGCATGACCATCGGCGGTCGCGCGATCGGCGCCTCGCTCGGCATCGTCTACCTGCGCGCCGAGTACAAGTACCTGCGCCCGCACCTCAACGAGGTCATCAAGCGGCGTCGCGCCAAGGGGCTCCTCGGCCACGACGTCATGGGCGTCCAGGGCTTCGACTTCGACATCATCACCGCCCTCGGCGCCGGCGCCTACGTGTGCGGCGAGGAGACCGCCCTCATCGAGTCGCTCGAGGGCTTCCGCGGCGAGCCGCGCAACCGGCCGCCGTTCCCCGTCGTCGCCGGCCTGCTCAACAACCCGACGGTCGTCAACAACGTGGAGACGCTGGCCTCGGTGGCCTGCATCTTCGCCAGGGGCGCCGACTGGTTCAAGAGCTTCGGCACCGACAAGTCGACGGGCTACAAGCTGTTCAGCGTCTCCGGCGACTGCGAGAAGCCGGGCGTCTACGAGTTCCCCTGGGGCATCTCGATCGCCGACCTGCTCAAGGAGGTCGGGGGCGAGGGCGCCAAGGCGGTCCAGGTCGGCGGCGCCAGCGGCGTCTGCGTGCCGGCCCGCGACTTCGCCCGCCGGATCGCCTTCGAGGACATCCCGACCGGCGGCTCGGTCATGGTCATCGGCCCGCAGCGCGACATCCTCGACGTCGCCGAGAACTTCCTCGAGTTCTTCGTCGAGGAGAGCTGCGGCCAGTGCACCCCCTGCCGGCTCGGCAACGCCCAGATGCTGCAGGCGGTGAGGCTCCTCAAGCAGGGGGCCTGCCCGCCCGAGTTCCTCGCCGACGTCAAGGCGCTCGGCGGCACCATGCAGGTCGCCTCGAAGTGTGGCCTCGGGCAGACCAGCCCGAGCGCCTTCCTCTCCATCCTGGAGCACTTCGGCGACGAGATCACGGACCGCGCCCCGAGCGCGTGACGAGGGGAGTGAGCATGAGCGACCCCACGACCCCCATCCATCGCGCGCCGCTCTCGCAGCAGGCGCGACACGTGCCGGTGTCGACCAACCCCAACGCCATCGGCGGGCTCGTCTCGGTGACCATCGACGGCGTCGAGTCCAAGGTCCCCTTCGGCTCGACGATCCTCGAGGCCGCGACCAGCATGGGCATCCGCATCCCCACGCTGTGCAACCACCCCGACCTCGACGTGGCCGGCGTCTGCCGTATGTGCCTGGTCGAGGTCGAGGGCCAGCGCACGCTGCAGCCGGCGTGCACGCACCCGGTCGTCAACCAGATCGTCATCAACACCCACAGCCGGCGCGTGCGCCAGGCCCGCCGTCACGTGCTCGACCTCCTGCTCAGCGAGCACTACGGCGACTGCTACAGCTGCGTGCGCAACGGCAACTGCGAGCTGCAGGCGCTGGCCGAGGAGTACGGCATCGACCGCTTCCGCTTCGGGCACCCCGAGGAGCCGGTCGCCGAGCTCGACACCTCGAGCTACTCGGTCATGCGCGACATGAACAAGTGCATCCGCTGCCGGCGCTGCGTGCGCACCTGCATCGACGTGCAGGAGGTCGGCGTCTTCGAGGCCGTCAACCGCAGCGACCAGACCGAGATCGCGGCCTTCGCCGACCTCCCTCTGGGCGACGTCGTCTGCATCAACTGCGGCCAGTGCATCAACCGCTGTCCCACCGGCGCGCTCTACGCCAGGGACGAGACCGACGAGGTGTGGAAGGCGATCGACGACCCCGACACCCACGTCGTGATCCAGACGGCGCCGGCGCCGCGCTCGGCGATGGGCGAGCTCTTCGGCCTCGAGCCGGGCACGCCGGTCACCTTCGAGATGAACACCGCCCTGCGGCGCATCGGCTTCGACAGGGTCTTCGACACCAACTTCTCCGCCGACCTCACCATCATCGAGGAGGGCACCGAGCTGATCCTCAGGCTCTACAAGGCCCTCGTCGAGAAGGACGCCGGCGTCGCCCTGCCGCAGTTCACGAGCTGCTCGCCGGGCTGGGTCAAGTACCTCGAGCACTTCTACCCCGAGTACCTGCCCAACGCCTCGTCGGCGAAGAGCCCGCAGCAGATGTTCGGCGCCCTCATCAAGACCTTCTACGCCGAGAAGCTCGGTATCGACCCGGCGAAGATCGTCAGCGTCGCGCTGATGCCCTGCTCGGCGAAGAAGTTCGAGTGCAACCGGCCCGAGATGCACGACTCCGGCTACAAGGACGTCGACTACGGCCTCACCACACGCGAGCTCGGCAAGATGTTCCGCGAGTCGGGCATCCACGTGCCGGCCCTGCCGAAGTCCGACTTCGACGACCCGTTCGGCACCGCCACCGGCTCGGGCGTCATCTTCGCCGCCACCGGCGGCGTCATGGAGTCGGCCCTGCGCACGGTGATCGAGCTGGTCACCGGGCAGAAGGTCGAGAGCATCTACGATCACGGCGACATCGTCCCGGTGCGCGGCTTCGAGGGCGTGCGCTACGCGGAGATCACGATCGACCAGGTCGGCCCGGTGCCCGAGCTCCTCGCGCCCCTCGTCCCGAATTGGGACTGGCTCAAGGGCGCGACCCTCAAGGTCGCCGTGGCGCACGGCACCGCCAACGCCAAGAAGGTCATGGACGACATCAAGGCCGGCGGCCGCTTCAGCGAGTGCCACTTCATCGAGATCATGGCCTGCCCGGGCGGGTGCCTCGGCGGCGGCGGGCAGCCGATCCCGACCAACGCCGAGATCCGCGCCGCGCGGGCCAAGGCGATCTACTCCGAGGACAAGGCGTACGACGTGCGCAAGTCCTACGAGAACCCGGCCGTCGCACGCACCTACGCCGAGTTCCTCACCGACGGCCCCTGCGGGCACAAGAGCCACAAGCTGCTGCACACGAGCTACACGGCGCGCGGCAAGCACATCCCGCAGGAGTAAGACCCGCCAGACGGGAGCCGTCCCTCGCGGACGATCTGCCCATCCGTTCCCAATTGTATCGGGCGGCCGGGGATTGCAAGCCGAATTCGTGAATACAATCTCAATAATTTCCCCGAACCCC
>JAZBOM010000488.1:0-5816 GCA_036351205.1 Thermoleophilia bacterium
GAGCCGCCCTCAGGCGGCTCCCGCGTCCGTGCCCGCTTGCGGATCGTGTCTGACGGCGCAGCGTCGGCCGAGAGGCTCGAGAGGAGCCCCGAGGTGCTGCCGACGCAGCCGGCCGGCTGCGCTAGGAGAGCGGCGGCGGCGTCAAAGGCGGCGGCGTGGGCGGCGAGACCGCCGGCGGCGCGGGCGGCTCGGTAGACGGGGGCTCCTCGGAGGACGCCGGCGTCTCCGCGGGCGCAGCAGCCGACTCCGCCGGCGGCGGCGCGGCGGTGGTGGCCGGCGGAGGCGTGGTCGTCGATGCCGGCTGCGCGGCAGGCGGCTGCGCGGTCGACTGCGGCGGCGCAGCTGAGGGCGGCGGGGGCGGCGGAGACGTCGTCGGCGCCGCCGTGTCCCAGGAGGCCGCCGGCGGAGCCTGTGGTGCCGACGGTGCGCCGGCGTAGGCCGCGCTCCTGCCCTTGGGGTCCTCCCCGTACTTGTTGGGCCCCGCCGTGCCCTCGATCAACGCGAACACGAGCACGACGATCACGCCGAAGGGGACGAAGCTGAGGAGGATCCACCAGCCGCTGCGTTCGGTGTCGTGGAGGCGGCGCACGGTGACGGCGATGCTCGGGATCAGGACGGCCAGCGAGTAGATGCCGCCCAGGAACCCGACGTTGGCGTCGCCGACGGAGCTGCCGATCACGTTGTCGACGATGGCCAGCACGGCGCTGATGATGATGTTGAAGAGGACGAAGAACCAGAACTCCTTGCGCCTCGCCCTGCCGTCGAACACCGCGTACTTCTTGAGGACTTCGATGTACCAATTCATGGTCGTCTCCGTTTCTCGTCGCCCTGTCTGGCTCGGCCCGAGCGGGGCTGCACGGGTCCTCGTTCTGCGGAGAAGGTCCCTGTTCCTTCGCCGCGGCCCGTGAGAGCCGAGTCGCGAGGTGCCGAGCGTCACAGTCGGACACGATCCCGAGCGAGGCTGGGAGAGAGCGCGCTTGAAGACGCGGCAGCCGCCCGAGGGCGGCTGCCGCGTCCGATTCTCAGGGGGTCACCGGTGCCGCGGTCCGGGCGGCGCGAGCATCGGGGCGCGGGGGGCGGCGGCTGGAGCCGCCGCCGCCCCCGACCTCGGCCGTCCGGCGCGCCTTCAGCGGCGCCCGCTCGAGGGCTCAGCCTCCGCGCCCGCGCCCGATCGCGATCGTCCCGGTGCGCACCACCTCGAGCACGCCGAGCGGCTTGAGCAGCTCCAGCAACGCCTCGAGCTTGTCGGTCGTGCCGACCACGCGCAGCGTCACGACCCGGCGGTCGACGTCGACGATCTTGGCGCGGAAGATCTCGGCGATCTGCAGCACGTCGGTGCGCTTCTCGCCCTCGGCGCTGACCTTCACGAAGAGCAGCTCCCCCGCGACCATGCCCTTGGGCTCGAGGTCGCGGATCTTGACCACGTTGATGAGCTTGTGGAGCTGCTTCGTGACCTGGTCGATCGGCTGCTCGGCGCCGTCGATGGTGATCGTCATCCGCGACAGCGCGGGGTCTTCACTCTCCCCGACGGCCAGGCTGTCGATGTTGAAGCCGCGGCGGGCGAAGAGGCCGGCGACGCGCGTCAGCACACCGGGCTTGTTCTCGACGAGCACGCTCAGCGTGTGCTTCACGACGACCTCCTCCCCTTGCCCTTGGCCTGCCCGCCGATCATCTCGGTGATCTCCTGACCGGCCGGCACCATGGGGAACACGTTCGACTCGGCGGAGGTCCTGAAGTCGATCACGGCCGGGCCTTCGCAGGCGAGCGCCTCGCGCAGCGCCGGCTCGATCTCGTCCTTCTCGGTGACCAGCAGGCCCAGGGCGCCGTAGGCCTCGGCCAGCCGCTTGAAGTCGGGCTGCGCCTCGATGCAGGTGCACGAGTAGCGCTTGTTCCAGAAGAGGTCCTGCCACTGACGGACCATGCCCAGGTAGCCGTTGTTGAGGATGCAGACCACGATGGGCAGTCCGCAGCTGACCGCGGTGGCCAGCTCCTGCACGGTCATCTGGAAGCCGCCGTCGCCGCTGATGTCGACGACCGTCTTCTCCGGGCGCCCGATCTGGGCGCCGATGCTCGCCGGCAGGCCGAACCCCATGGTCCCCAGGCCGCCCGAGCTGATGAACTGACGCGGCTGCGTGTAGGTGTAGTACTGCGTCGCCCACATCTGGTGCTGACCCACGTCGGTGCAGATCACGGCGTCGTGGCCGGTGACCCGGTCGATCTCCTCGATCACCAGCTGCGGCGCGAGCTTGCCGTCGCTCGGCTCGTCGTAGTGGAGCGGGTACTCCTCCTTGCGTGCGGCGATGCGCGCCAGCCACTCCGCCGTGCGCTCGGCCGGCCACTCCATGGCCTCGAGCTCCTTGACCAGCCCGGCGGCGACGTGCTTGACGTCGCCCACGATCGGGATCAGTGCGGGGACGTTCTTGCCGATCTCGGCCGGGTCGACGTCGGCGTGGATCACGCGGGCGTGCGGAGCGAAGGCCTTGAGCTTGCCGGTCACCCGGTCGTCGAAGCGCGCCCCGAGGTTGATGAGCAGGTCGCACTCGTGGACCGCGTAGTTGGCGGTCACCGTACCGTGCATGCCGAGCATGCCCATCGCGAGCTCGTGGGTCTCGGGGAAGGCGCCGATGCCCATCAGCGTCGTCGCGACCGGCACACGGCGCAGTTCTGCGAGCCGCAGGATCTCGGCGGCGGCGCCCGAGGTGATGGCGCCCCCGCCGAGGTACAGCACCGGCCGCTGGGCCTCGTTGATGGCCTTGGCGGCGGCGCGGATCTGCTTGATGTGCCCCCTGAAGGTCGGCCGGTAGCCGGGCAGGTCGAGCGTGTCGGCGTCGTGGTAGGCGAGCTCGCCGAGGGCGACGTCGACCGGGATGTCGATGACCACCGGGCCGGGACGGCCGGTGGAGGCGATGTGGAAGGCTTCGTGCACGACCTGCGGCAGGTCGGCCGTCGTCTTCACCAGGTACGAGTGCTTGACGATCGGCAGCGTGATGCCGGTGATGTCGGCCTCCTGGAAGGCGTCGGTGCCGATCAGGTCGCTGCGCACCTGCCAGGTGATGGCGACGAGCGGCGACGAGTCGAGGTAGGCCGTGGCGATGCCGGTGACCAGATTGGTGGCGCCGGGGCCGCTCGTCGACACGCAGACGCCGACCTTGCCGGTGGCGCGGGCGTAGCCGTCGGCGGCGTGCGCGGCGCCCTGCTCGTGCCGCACCAGCACGTGGCGCAGGTTCTCGGCGTCGTAGAGGGCGTCGTAGAACGGGATCGCGACGCCCCCGGGGAACCCGAACATGACCTCGCACCCCTCGTGCTCGAGGGCGGCCACCAGGGCTTGGGACCCCTTCAGCTTCTTGTCTGGACTCATTGGAGGACAGCTCCCTTCTCCGCACCGGAGACGAGTTTGACGTAGCGGGCGAGGTAGCCGGTTACGCCGGGGCGCGGCGTGAGGGGCGGCTGCGCCGCCCGGCGCCGCGCCATCTCCTCCTCGGGCACTTCGAGGCTGAGGGTGCGTGCGGGGATGTCGATGGCGATCGTGTCGCCCTCCACCACGAGGCCGATGGGGCCGCCGGCCTGGGCCTCGGGCGCGACGTGGCCGATCGCCGCGCCGCGCGTCGCGCCGCTGAAGCGGCCGTCGGTGATCAGGGCCACGTCCTTGTCGAGGCCGCGGCCGGCGAGGGCCGAGGTCGGGCTCAGCATCTCGGGCATGCCCGGCGCGCCCTTGGGGCCGCAGTTGCGGATCACGACGACGCTGCCCTTACGGATGCGGTCCTCGGTGATCGCGGCGAAGGCCTCGGCCTCGCTCTCGAAGACCTGGGCCGGGCCGCGGTGGCGCAGCATCCCCTCGGAGACCGCGCCCTCCTTGACCACGGCCCCGTTGGGGGCGAGGTCGCCGAAGAGCACGGCCAGGCCGCCGGTCGCGTGGTGCGGGCGGTCGAGCGGGCGGATCACCTCGTCGTCGAGGACGCGCGCCGCGGCGACCGCCTCGCCCTGCGTGGCGGCGGCGACGGTCGTGCAGGAGCCGTCCATGAGGCCGGCGTCGATGAGGCGCTTCGTCAGCGCCTGGATGCCGCCGGCCCGGTACAGGTCCTCGACGTGCACGTCGCTCGCCGGGGCCAGCATGCAGAGGTGCGGCACGCGGGCGGCGATCTCGTTGATGCGCTCGAGAGGGAAGTCGAGGCCCGCCTCGGTCGCGATCGCCGCCAGGTGCAGCACCGTGTTGGTGCTGCAGCCGAGACTGGCGTCGAGCGCCAGCGCGTTGCCGATGGTCGCGTCGGTCAGGATCTGCCGCGGGGTGAGCCCCTCGGCGAAGACGTCCATGACGCGCATGCCGGCCTGCTTGGCGAGGCGGATGCGCTCGGAGTACACGGCGGGGATCGTGCCGTTGCCGGGCAGGGCCAGACCGAGCACCTCGGCGAGGCAGTTCATCGAGTTGGCGGTGAACATGCCCGAGCACGATCCGCAGGTCGGGCAGGCGCTGCACTCGATGGCCTTGAGGCCCTCGTCGTCGAGCGTGCCGGCCATGTGGCGGCCGACGCCCTCGAAGACCGTGTTGAGGTCGATGGCCCGGTCGCCCTGGCGGCCGGCGAGCATGGGCCCGCCGCCGACCATCACGGTCGGGATGTCGAGCCGCGCGGCCGCCATCAGCATGCCGGGGACGATCTTGTCACAGCACGGCACGAGCACGAGGGCGTCGAAGGCGTGCCCGAGCGCCATCGCCTCCACCGAGTCGGCGACCAGCTCGCGGCTGGGCAGCGAGTAGAGCATGCCCTGGTGGTTCATGGCGATGCCGTCGCAGATGCCGATCGTGCCGAATTCGAAGGGCGTGCCGCCGGCCATGCGCACGCCGGCCTTGACCGCGTCGACGACCTGGCGCAGGTGGAGGTGGCCGGGGACGACCTCGCTGAACGCGTTGGCGACGCCGATGAACGGGCGCTCCATCTCGGCGTCGGTCACGCCCAGTGCGCGCAGCAGTGAACGGTGCGGCGCCCGCTCGACCCCACGCTTGACCTCGTCGCTCCTCACCGTGGCACCTCTCTCGATCGTCGCGGCGGCCGGCGCCGGCCGAGGCCGGGTCCGCCGCCTCGCGGCTGTGAACCACGAATGATACCGGATAGGCCGCGAATGCCGGGAGTGTCGCGAAACGACGCGGCCACCCGGTCGCGGGTCGAGTCGGCGCGGCGGCCGGGCGTCGTCACGTTACGGGATTGAGCCCGACGGCGGCGGGGCAAGTAAGACCCCGGGTGAGGGGCCGGTTACGCGTATACCCCCATGGGTATACCAGTCTCGGCCTCATCGCAGACCGGAGGGAGTCCATGCAGCCAGGTGAGTACGGCGTCGGCCGCGACGTCGCAGAGTCCTTCGACGTCGTGCTGCCCCGCGTGCGCGAGGCGCTCAGAGCCGAGGGCTTCGGGGTGATGGCCGAGATCGACGTGCAGGCCACGCTCAGGGAGAAGCTCGGTGTAGAGCGCGACAGGTACGTGATCCTCGGCGCCTGCAACCCGCCGCTGGCGCACAAGGCCCTGAGCGCCGAGCCCGACCTCGGCCTGCTCCTGCCCTGCAACCTCGTGGTCTACGAGAACGGGGCGACGACGAGGGTGGCGGCGGTCAACGCCGGCGCCATGCTCGGCGTCGTGGGCAACCCGGCACTCGACGCGATCGCCGGAGAGGTCCAGGCGCGCCTCGCGCGTGTCCTCGAGAACGTGTGAACCAAAGCGTGTGACCCCGATCGTGCACGCGCAGGCGTGCGACAGGACGAAACGGCCGCCGCGCAAGGCCGGCCGACTGGCAAGGAGGAACTGGTGGCCGAAGTCAAGACCCTGACC
>JAZBOM010000489.1:0-4440 GCA_036351205.1 Thermoleophilia bacterium
CGCGGCGCGGATGGCCGCCGCCTGCGACGCCGCCCTCGCCGCCACCGACGTCGCCGACTATCTCGTCGGGCGCGGCGTCCCGTTCCGGGAGGCGCACCACCTGACGGGGGCCCTCGTGCGTCAGGCTCTCGAGGCCGGCGTCGAGCTGGGCGACGTGGCGCTCGACGATCTGCGCGCGCTGTCACCGGCCTTCGACGAGGGCTACTACGAGCTGCACGACCCGGCCGCCGCCCTGGCGCGCAAGCGCTCCCGTGGCGGCTCGGCCCCCGAGCGCGTGCGCGAGCAGCTCGAGCTGGCGCGCGCCGCGATCGCGGCGCGCGCCTGACCCTCGCCGCGCCGGCACCGTGCGGGTGCGCTCCTTCAGCCGCCCGCACCGACGCCGCCGGTCGGCCGCACCTTCACGCCTTCTTGATGCCGGCGCGCCCCGAATTCACGCTGCCTTGCGGGGCCACGGCGTACGCTCCGACCGTTGTCATGACCCCACTCATGGAGCGCACGGTGGAGCATCTCGTGGTGAACATCGCAGTCGTGGTCGCGTTCTTCCTCGTGCTCAGAGCCGGGATGCGCCTGGTCGACCGCTTCTGATCGGGCGTGCCGGTCGGGCGTGGGCTACCTCGCCCGCCCGCCCGGGTCCGTCCCCGGTCAGCCCTCCGCCGACGCTGCGTCGCGACCGCCCGTCGGGTCTCCTCCGGCACCGCGTTCATCCGCGATCGGCTCCGCGAACCTGAAGCCCACCCCGGGCTCGGTGATCACGTAGCGCTGCCCCCCGGGGCGGCGCTCGATCTTGCGCCGCAGGTTGCTCACGTGCGCGCGGAGTGTCTGGCGGTCCTCGTTCCACTCCGGGCCCCACACCGATTCGAGGATCGTCTTGTGCGTGACCACGCAGCCGGCGTTCCGCGCGAGCAGGGCGAGGATGTCGAACTCGGTGGGCGTGAGGGCCACGGCCTCGCCGGCCAGCGTCACCGAACGACGGGCGATGTCGACGGTCAGGTCGCCGGTCGTCAGCACCGGCGGCGGGGCGTAGCGGTCCGCCGCCCGTCGCAGCAGGGCCCTGATGCGAGCCAGCAGTTCGCCGGCGGAGAACGGCTTGGTCAGGTAGTCGTCCGCACCCTCGTCGAGGGCGCGGACCTTGTCCTCCTCCTCGGCACGCACCGAGAGCACGAGGATCGGCGCCGCGAGCCAGGTGCGCAGCTCGCGGCAGACCTCGATGCCGCTCATGTCCGGCAGCATCAGGTCGAGGATGACGAGATCGGGCGGGTGATCGATGGCGGCGACGAGGGCGGCCTCGCCGGTGGCGGCCTCGTCGACGGTGTAGTGACGCGTGCGCAGGATCGAGCGCAACGCGCGGCGGATCTGCTCCTCATCGTCGACCACGAGCACTCGCGTCGGTCGCTCCGGGATGGCGCTCATGTCTCGCCCTCCTGCATCGTCGTCGCGGGTATCGGCTCTCCCGGCAGCGAGATCACGAACCGGGCGCCGCCCGAGGCGGAGCTCTCGAGGCTGATGGAGCCTCCGTGGGCCGCGACGATCTCGCGGGCGATGGCGAGCCCGAGGCCCGTGCCGGACGGTACCGTCGCACGGGCCTCCCGCCCCCTGTAGAACTTCTCGAACACGGCCTCGCGCTCCTCCCGGGCGACTCCCGGGCCGTCGTCCTCCACCCAGACGCTCACGGCGCCGCCCTTCGCCTCGGCGCCGACCCTGACTTCACCGGTCGGCGCGTACACGAGGGCGTTCTCCATCAGTCCCTGGAGGACCCGCGTCCACTGCTCGAAGTCGATGCGCAAAGGCGGGAGATCGGGCGCCACGACCAGGCGGACGCGGTGCCTCTCGCCGGGCGGCAGGCGATCGAGCGCGACATCGAAGATCTCCGCGAGGTCGTACCAGTCGGGGTGCGGCTGCCAGGTGCGCGCTTCGAGGCGCGAGAGGTCGAGCAGCGAGGTGACGCCGTTGTTCAGCCGCGTGATGTCGCTCACGATCGCCTCGAGCTCGGCCCGCGTCGCGCGCTCGTCCCAGGTCGTGTCGCTCTCGAGCAGGTTGCTGACGGTGGCCGTCAGCGCCGCCAGCGGCGTCTTGAGCTCGTGCGAGACCGACGAGAGGAGCGACGACTTGAGCTCGTCGGCCTCGCGCTCGGCCTCGGCGCGCGCGAGCTCGGCCCGCAGGGCGCGCTCGCGCGCCTGCCGCTCCCTGTAGCGACCCGTCTGCACGCCCATGACGACGCCGGCCACGAGAAAGGCGACGAGCGAGAGGAGGTCCTTGTCGTCGTGGATGCGCAGCGTGTAGTAGGGCGGGAGCAGGAAGAAGTTCCAGGCGAAGAAGGCGAGGGCGGCGGCGACCACCGCGGGGCCGACGCCGCTCAGCCCGGCGACGAGGACGACGACGAGCAGGTAGAGGATCGCCCACTGCCCCTTGGCGAAGAAGTCGCGCCCGGGGAGGAAGAGCAGGGTCGAGAGCGCGACCGCGCCCACGGCGACCAGGTAGCCGTGCCGCGAGAGTCTGTCGACGATGGCGTGCAGCATCGGCGCCCTCCGCTCCGGCTTCACACTCTACGCTCGGCGGCTCGGCTACACTAGCGGGCATGTCCGTGCAGCCCGCCGCGCCTCTCCCGCCCGCCTTCTACGACCGCCCCGTCCTCGAGGTCGCCCGCGACCTCGTCGGCTGCACCTTCCTGCACGACGGCGTCGGCGGTCGCATCGTCGAGACCGAGGCGTACCGCGAGGACGATCCCAGCAGTCACTCCTTCCGCGGCCGCACGGCCCGCAACGCGGTCATGTTCGGGCCGCCGGGTCAGCTCTACGTCTACTTCACCTACGGGATGCACTTCTGCGCCAACCTCGTCTGTCAGCGGGAGGGCGAGGGGGCCGCGGTGCTGCTGCGGGCGCTCGAGCCCGAGCACGGGCTCGAGCGCATGATCGAGCGCCGCGGCCCGGCCGCCTGCCGCGGCGACGGGCGGGCCGACCCGCGCCTGCTCTGCAGCGGCCCGGCCCGCCTGACGCAGGCGCTCGCCCTCGCTCGCGCCGAGAACGGGCTTCCGGCGTACCGCGCGCCGCTCGTCGTGCTGCCTCGCGCGGCCGCCGCTTCCACCATCTCGGCCGCTGACGGGGGCCGGACCGCTGCCGTGTCCTCTGGTACGGGGTGCGTCGCCGCGGCGCCGGCGGCCGGCTCGCCCGACCCGCGCGCCGTCACCGACCTGCACATCGTCACCACCCCGCGCATCGGCGTCGGTGACGACCTCAAGCCCTGGCGCTTCGTCGACGCCGGCAGCCGCTTCCTCTCGCGGCCCCTCCGTGCCGCCCGAGGTGTCCCCACTATCCAAATGGGAGAGAATGGCGCCGATGACTGAACACCGCGCGGCCGCGGCCGCGCGTGACGAAAGGGAGAAGGCGTGAAGCTACGCGAGATCTACGAGACCGCCGTGCGCATGGGTATCGAGGTCGATCCCCGGGGCAAGGAGGGCGTCGACGACTTCCTCGAGCGCACCCGGCGCCGGCACGACCAGCTGCCCGACCACCTCAAGGAGCTGGCCGACCCCGAAGAGCTGAAGAACCCGTTCAACGACACGCGCATCTACTGGGGCGACCCGGACACCGAGGTCACGACGATCCTCGGCGGCATCGACATGAACCCGGGCGAGATCGTCCTCGCCGACCGCCTGCGCGAGAAGGGCGTGCCGGTCGACGCCATCTACACGCACCACCCCGAGGGTTGGGGGCTCACCAAGCTCGACGACGTGATGGCCGTGCAGGCCGACATCTGGGCCTCTCTCGGCGTCCCTATCCAGGCCGGCGAGAAGTTCATCAGCGAGCGCATGGACGAGGTCAAGCGACGCCTGATGCCTGTCAACTACGACCAGGCCATCGACGTGGCGCGCCTGCTCGACATCCCGTTCTTCAGCGCCCACACGCCGACCGACAACCTGGTCGTCGATCACCTCAACACGTACTTCGCCGAGCGCGAGCCCAAGCTCATCGAGGACGTGCAGAAGGCGCTCCTCGACATCCCCGAGTACCGCATCGCGGCGATGAAGGGCGCCGGCCCGTACGTCGGCAAGAGCAGCGGTACGGCACGGGCCGGCAAGGTCTGGGTCGACATGACCGGCGGCACCGAGGGGCCCAAGAAGGTGCTCGAGAAGCTCGCCGACAGCGGCGTCGGCACGATCGTCGGCATGCACATGAGCAGCGAGCTCCGTGATGAGGCCGACAAGCAGAACATGCACGTCATCATCGCCGGCCACATGTCGAGCGACTCGCTGGGCATCAACCTCTTCCTCGACGAGCTCGAGCGGCACGGCGTGGCGACGATCGCCACGTCCGGCCTGATCCGCGTGCACCGCGACGCGGACGGCAAGGTCACGAAGGAGGAGCCCGGGGCGCTGCCGGCCCGGCTCTGAGACACGCGCGAAGCAGACGGCGGGCGGGGCCGGCGGCGCCGCCCGGGGCCCCC
>JAZBOM010000490.1:0-4207 GCA_036351205.1 Thermoleophilia bacterium
ACGACCGCCTGCGGGATGCCGCCGCCGTAGGGCGCCGAGATGTAGTCGTCGCGCGGCCCGATCTCGCCGTAATTCATCGGCGTCGAGACCATGACGTAGTCGTGGTGACCGTGATAGGAGCCGAAGATCTTGAGGACGGTGTCACGGCCGGTGAAGGCCCGGGCGATGCGGATCGCGTCCATCGTCGCTTCGGACCCCGAGTTGACGAAGCGCCACTTCGGCAGCTTGAAGTTCTCGGCGAGGTGGCGGGCGACGACCACGGCGTCGGGCGTCGCGAGGCCGAACTGGGTGCCTTTGCCGGCCTGCTCGCGGATCGTCTCCACGATCACCGGGTGGGCGTGGCCCTGCACCATGCACCCGAAGGCGTTGTGAAAGTCGGAAAGCTCCTCGCCGTCGAGGGTGAGGATCTTCGAGCCGTGCCCCTCCGTGAAGTAGATGGGGTACGGCTCCCTCGACTGGTAGCCGGAGGCCACCCCGGCGACAAGATTCTGCTGCGCCTCCCGGTAGAGCGCCGCCGACGCCGGCGTGTGCTCCTCGAGGCGCCGCTCCTCACGCTCGATGAGCGTGCGTATGCGCTCGCGATCGATCTCGTGCGGGGCCTGCTCTGCCATCGGTCAGCCCTCCTCCGGCTGCTGGTGCGCGACGGGCTTCCGGCGCGTGTCGGGCTTCGTGTGCGCGCCGGGCTTCCGGTGCGTGTCGGGCTCCTCGGGCGCGACGGGCTCCTGGTCGGCGACGGATCCCCGGGCGGCGACGGATCCCCGAGCGGCGACGCACTCGCGGTCGGCGACGCACTCCCGGTCGGCGACGCACTCCCGGCTCTCGATGCCGAAGCGGCGCAGGATGTCGTCGAGCGCCTGCTCGACGCGCTCGAAGGTCCAGGCCGCCGGGTCCTCGACGGCGGCGGCGTTGAGGCCGTAGACCGCCACCATCAGCAGCCGGGCGGCGGCGCGGTCGACGCCGAGCTCCTCGAGCAGCGGCTCCGCCGTCGCAAGCAGCTCGTCGTTGAAGCGCCGGTTGCCGGCGATGAGCTCCTCGTCCCGATGCTGGGGGGCGAGGGTCTGCAGCCAGAGTGCGCCGTCGGCCAGCGTCCGCTCGTCGATGGGGCACTGCTGGAGC
Source organism: Thermoleophilia bacterium (assembly GCA_036351205.1). GTDB lineage: Bacteria > Actinomycetota > Thermoleophilia > UBA2241 > UBA2241 > UBA2241. Next base: position 1,117 of record JAZBOM010000490.1, read on the forward strand.
AGGAGCGCCCTCAGCTTGCCCGACGGAGTCGTCTCGGCGGCGAGGGCCACGTCGGTCGTCGCCGCCCACTCCCCGAGGACGGCCTCTCGCGTGAAGCGCATCATCTCGGCACGCGAGGCGAAGGCACGCGTGATCACGGTCATCGAGGTGCCGAGCTCGGCGGCGACGGCGCGCATCGTGCAGGCCCGTTCGCCGCGGGCCGCCCAGAGGCGCGCGACGACCCGGGCGATCTCGCGTCGCCGCCGGTCGTAGTCGACCTCGGCGGCGCCCAGCGTGATCGTCACGGTCTCGTGCGGCACGAACGACGCCCTCCCCTGCGGCTCGATGCCGGCATTACAACACGTGTTCTCGCTGAGAACAAGTGTTTTCCCCCGGCCCTCGGGCAGGGGTCGCGCTGTGGTGGGCGAGGAGTCCCCCCGGGGCGCGGGCCGGGGTCCGGTGCGCGGAGAGGCCTGTCGAAGCGGGACGCACGGGGGTGCCGGGCGAGGGCGGGAACGGCGCAGACGGCGGAGCTGGTCGCCCGCCGGCGTCCCGCAGGCGGCTCGGGGCAGCGGGCCCTCGTGCCCACCGGCCACCTGCGAGCGGCTCGGGGCGGCGGGCCCTCATGCCCGCCGCCCCGTCGCTCCACGCGAGCGCTCGACCTCGCCGCTCGCCTACTCCTCCATCGCCGGCCCGCCGCGGCGGCTCCGCAAGATCAGGGCGAGGAGCACGAGGATCACCACGACGACAGCGACGATGATCGCCGCCCAAAGGCCGAAGTTGTCGTCACCCTCCTCTGCAGCCGACTTGGGCGTCAGGTTGTAGTACGCCCACGGCATCGAGGCGGTGAGGAAGGCCGGGCCTTCGCCGTAGCCGCAGCGGTCCCAGCCCTCCCACTTGTCCGTGCGGTACGCCTGCAGTTTGAGCGGGTGCGTGGTGACGATGCACGCGGCATCCTCGTACATCGCCTGCTGCATGCCCTGGATGTACATGGCCCGCTGGGCCTCGTCCATCTCCTTGGCCTGGAGCACGTCGAGGCGATCGTACTCGGGGTTCGACCAGGCCATCTCGTTCCAGCCCTCGATCTGGTCGGTGGTGAAACACGTGAGCGACTGGCCCGGATCGAAGTAGCCGTCCCACTGCCAGTAGTAGGCGTCGAAGTCGGGGTAGAAGGTGTCGCCCTTGTAACCCCAGATGCTGTCGAAGTAGACGCCCTCGTCCTGGACCGACATGACGACGTCGACGCCGACGTCTTCCCAGTAGCCCGTGATGAGCTTGACGGCGCGCTGCGCCTCGGGCGACTCCGCGTTCGCCCACAGGCGGAGCTTGATGTTCTTGCCCTCGTACTCCCTCACCCCGTCGCCGTCGGAGTCCGCGTAGCCCGCCTCGTCGAGCATCGCGTTGGCCTGCGCGGGGTCGAAGTCACGCCGCTCGCCCTCGGGCGGCTGCCACGAGAAATCAGGGTCGCGCCAGGTGTCGGGAGGCAAGAACGTGTAGCCCGCCCACGCGTGCCCGCTGTAGGCCAGCTCGATCAGCTTGTCGCGGTCGATCGCGTACTCGAGGGCCGCGCGGAACTCGCGGTCACGCAGCACGGGATGTCCTCCCGACTCCCCCTCGTAGCAGTTGAAGCCGACGTAGTCCCAGTTGTACCAGGGGTACTCGACGACCTCGATCCCCTCGGCGGCCTCGAGCTCGTCGAACTGCGCCGGCGGGAAGAGGTAGATGGCGTCGAGCGCGCCGCTCTTGAAGTCCTGCACCATCGTGTCGCCGTTCTGGTAGACGACGAACATGATCTCGTCGGGGCCCGGCGCCCCGTCGCGGAACTGCTCGTAGGCCTCCATGCGCAGATACCGGTCCCGCTTCCACTCGACGACCTGGAACGGCCCGTTGCCGATGCAGGGCGGGTCGTTCCCGAAGCTGAGGCTCGCCTCCTTGGCGGTGAGGTCACCCCAGACGTGCTCGGGCAGGCAGGGGATCCAGAGCGTCAGCAGGTTCGCGACCGGCTCCGAGCAGATCACCCGGTAGGTGGAGTCGTCGACGACCTCGGCGCGCTCGACCCCCGCGAGGAAGTTGATGTAGGCCGCGATCTCGTTCTCGATGATGAAGTTGTACGTGAAGGCGGCGTCCGCGGCCGTCACCGGCTCACCGTCGTGCCAGGTCAGCCCTTCGTTGACGGTGAAGGTCCAGACCAGCTGATCCTCGGAGAGCTCCCAGCTCTTGGCGACACCCTCGTCACAGGGTTCGAAGTCCTCCCACGCCCGGGCGACCATGAGCAGGTACTCGTTGGCGTAGATCTCGTAGACGTTGTTGGTCCAGCCGATCAGGGGGTTCAGGTTGTCGATCTCGCCCATCCAGCCGATCTTCACGACCACCTTCTCGTCGGCTGCCGGCGAGGCCGCGTCCTCGTCCTGGCCAAGGGCGACGCCCGCGCCGAGGACGGCCCCCAGGGCGACGATGACCAGCGCCGCCGTGAGCAGGAGCAGCAGGGTCCTGCGGCCGCGGCGGTCCGTCTCGGGGCGGAGGCCGTCGGTCACCGCAGGCCGTTGGCTGGGGCTCCTCATGCTGTTCCTCCTTGAGCGGGGCGGGTCCTGGGGATGAGCCGTGGCCCCAGCGGAGCCGACGGCGAGATGCGGACGGGCGCAGCGGGCGACGGACCGCGGGGCGAGGGTCGGAGGCCCGCAGCGCGGTGCCGGGCGCTGCGCGAAGGCAGGCGCGGCGTACGCGGGCGGCAGCGATCGTCGTCACGGGGCGTGGCTGCGGGCAGGCCGCACGACGAGGAACGACGCGGCGGACCTCCGCGCCGCCGACGAGACTCCCCCCGCCTCATGACGGCTCCTGTGGTCATCGGCCCCCCAGGCGGCCGAAGGGACCGCGCGCGGCACGCGCGGTCCCTTCGAATCCTCACGGTTCGGGCACCCGGCGTCAAGGCCGAGGGCGCGCCTGCACACGGCGAGGACCGTCGTGGCGCCGCCCGTTGTCCCTGCACACGACGCGGCGGACGGCGGGAACGACGTGGAGGAGCGACCGCCGGCGCGGCGGGGCGGCGGGCCCTCGGGCCCGGCGGGCCCTCGGGCGCGGCGGGGCGGCGGGCCCTCGGGCCCGGCGCCCCGCC
>JAZBOM010000491.1:0-6136 GCA_036351205.1 Thermoleophilia bacterium
CCTCCGGGGAGCGCGAGCCTTCGGCGTCTCGGCCTCGGTGCCCGGCGTCGGCGGATCGGTATCCGGCGGAGGGGTGGGCGCAGCGTCGGCGACCCGGGCCGCGGGCCTCGCTGCCGCGGGCCAGCGCTTGGGCGCCGACTTCACGGCCACGCGCCCGGCATCGCCGGCGCCGCTGCCGTCCCCGCCGTCGGTCTCGCCCTTGCCCTCGCCGGCCTTGGCCTCGGGACGACGGCTGCGCAGCCGCGCGCGCCGCTTGCCGCGCCGCTCGCGGTCCTGCAACTCGGCCAGCGCCTCGGCGGCGGCGTCCTGCTCGGCGCGCTTCTTGCTCGAACCGACACCGCGGCCCAGAGCCTCGCCGTCGACGACCACCTCGATCTCGAACTCGCGGTGGTGCGGCGGGCCGATGGTCGCGACGAGACGGTAGCCGACCCCGCAGCCGAGCCGCGCCGCGTACTCCTGGAGCTCGGTCTTGTGGTCGACGTAGCTCTCCTCGGCGAAGTCGATGTGCTCGCTGAAGGCCTCGACCACGGCCGGTCTGACGGCCTCGTAGCCGAAGGTGACGTAGAGCGCGCCGATGAGCGCCTCGGTGAGGTCGGCGAGCACGTTGGTGTTGGTCATGAGCTGCGCCGCCTCGCCCTCGGCGATGCCGTTGGCGCGCTCGCGCAGGGTACGCCCGAGGCCCAGCTTGGTGGCGACCTTGGCGCAGGTGGCGCGGCTCACCACGTAGGCGCGCAGTCGCGCCAGGTGGCCTTCGCTGAAGGCGGGGAAGCGGCGGTAGAGCTCGGTCGTCACCGCCAGGCTGAGCACGCTGTCGCCGAGGAACTCGAGTCGCTCGTACGAGTCGACGCGCTCGCTCGCCCAGGAGGTGTGCGTGAACACCCTCCTGAGCGTGGCGTCATCGAGCTGCTCGGCCAGGCTGAGCAGGCGCTTGCCCATCACCGTCCCCCGCAGGGGACGAGGGGGCGTCTCCCTCAGCGAGGAGACGTCCCCTCGTCCACCACGCACCGTCGGGTTACTGGAGCTTCAGCTCGTCGGCGCGCGCCATCACGAAGTCGACGGCGTCGCCCACGGTCTTGATCTCGGCGGCCTCTTCGTCGCTGATCTTGATGCCGAAGCGCTCCTCCATGGTCATCACCAGTTCGACCAGGTCGAGCGAGTCGGTCTCGAGGTCCTCCTGGAAGCGGGCCTCCATCGTGACCTTGTCCTCATCGACCGAGAGGGTCTCGACGAGGATCGTCTTGACGTGCTCGAAGACCTCTTCACGCGTCATGCGGCCAACCTCCGGGGTCAACGTTTCGCGTAGTCTACCGAATGCGCCCCGGGCGAGAAAGCGGCCTCGCAGGGCGGTCTCAGGAGGCGCCCTCGGGCCCCGCGCCCGCGGCCGCCGTACCCCCGCCGGCCGGCCCGCGAGCCACCGCCCCGGCCGCCGCCTCGCGCTCGCCGGCGAGCTCGGCGGCGATCGTCGGCAGCAGGGCGGTGACGACGCCGCGCCGCCCCTGCCGGATGGCGTTGGCGATGCCACGCGACCCCGAGCTCCCGTGGGCGATGACCACGGGGGCGCTCATGCCCACGAGGAAGGCGCCGCCGTACTCCTCCGGGTCCAGAGCGGCGCGGATGCGCAGCAGCTCGCCGCGCAAGGCCAGGGCGCCGAGCTTGGTCACCGCCGAGTGGTCGATCGCCGTGCGCAGGGCGCGCATGATGGCGCGCGCCGTGCCCTCGATGGTCTTGAGGGCGACGTTGCCGGTGAAGCCGTCGCTGACGATGACGTCGACGACGCGGTTCATGATGTCGCGGCCCTCGACGTTGCCGTAGAAGTCGATGCGCTCGTCGGCGGCGATCAGCTTGTGCGCCTCGAGGACGAGCTGGCTGCCCTTGGTCGCCTCCTCGCCGATCGAGAGCAGGCCGACCCGTGGCCGCTCGATCCCCATCAGCTCGCGGGCGAAGATCTGCCCCATGAGGGCGAACTGGCGGAGGTGGTCGGGGCGCACGTCGGCGTTGGCGCCGACGTCGAGGAAGGCGATCGGGCTGGGGGCGGCCGGCATGATCGTGCAGATGGCCGGCCGCTGCACGCCCCTCTGGCGGCGGATGTAGAGGAGGGCGCAGGCGAGCATGGCGCCGGTGTTGCCGGCGCCGACGAAGGCGTCGGCGTCGCCGGCGGCGACCAGCTTGGCGCCGACGACCATCGACGAGCCGGTCTTGTGCCGGGCGGCGCTCGCCGGCTCGTCGCCCGAGCCGATCACGTCGGCGGCGTGCACGATCTCGATGTGGGGCGCAGCGGCGACGAGCGGGCGCAGGCGCGCCTCGTCGCCGACGAGCACCACGGTGAGCGACGGCGCGGCGACGGCGAGGGCGCCCTCGACCACGGCCTCGGGCGCGTTGTCGCCGCCGGCCGCATCGACGGCGACCCGGACCCGGCGGTCGTCGGCGACCGCGCTCCAGGCGGCGGTGACTTCGTGCGGCGAGGTGTAGCGGCGCGCGGCCCGGTCGCTCATGCGCCCAGGTCGGCGACGAGGCGGTCGACGTCGACCCGCTCCTCGAAGACGCCGGCGATGAGCTCGACCTTGGCCGACTCCTTGACCCGCAGGCGGCCGAAGAGCCGCCGCAGGCCGTCGGCCGCGGTGACCGTGTCGGCGTCGACCGAGATGAGCGGCACGCCGTTCTCCTCGGCGCGCTCGAGCACCGAGGCGCTGGGCACGTACGTGCCGGTGAGCACCACGGCGACGGTCGGCGTGTCGAGGGCGGCGAGGATCACCTCGGCGCGGTCGCCGCCGACGATGACCACCTTGTTGGGCGTGAGCTGGAAGTAGCGCAGGGCGTGCTCGGGGCTCATCGCCCCGATCATGTAGGTCTCGACGAGGCGGTCGCCGTACTGCTCGCAGCACACGTAGGTGCCGTCGAGCGCCTCGACGATCTCGGCCACCGACACCGCCGAGAGGCGGTTGTCTTGAGCGATGGCGCCGTAGCTGGCGACGCCGCTGCGCTCGAGGAAGCGCGCGTACTGCGTCTCGACGAGGCCGACGCGACTCTCGGGGACCATGTTGAAGACGACCCCGAGGAGGTGCTGCTTGAGGGCGTCCTTGACGTACATGATGTCGTCGAGCAGGCGCGCGCCGGCGAACTTGGCGACGAGCACGGTGGCGAGGTCGAGGTGGCGCACCACCTCGGCGCCGCTGGTGCGCAGGAAGCGGCCCTGCCAGATCTCGCCGAGGCCCTCGCAGACGACGATGTCCTTGCCCGCGGCGATACGGCCGTAGGCCGCCTCGACGCGGCTCATGGCGTCGACCTCGGAGCCGGAGAGCACGTCGTGGAGGGCGTCCTCGTCGAGGACGACCGGGCACACGTCGGCGGGGTCGTCGTCGAGCTTCAGGAGCTCGGCGACGAAGGCCGCGTCCTCGTCGAAGAGGACGCCCTCGGCGCGCGAGGCGAGGGTGCCGACGGGCTTGAAGTAGCCCGCGGTGAGGCCGCGGGCGCGCAGGGCGAGGCAGAGGCCGACGGCGGTGGTCGTCTTACCCCCGCTGCCTTGAGTCGAGGCGACGTAGAGCGACTTCACCTGGGTCCCTCCACCCCCCGGGCGGAGACTACTCCGCTTCGAGGACGATCACTTCGCGGCCCTTGTAGGTGCCGCACTTCGGGCACGCCCGGTGCGGGAGCTTGGGGCTCTTGCACTGCGGGCACACGCTCGCGGTCTCGACGCTGAGCTTCTGCTGGGCGCGGCGCGCGTCGCGCTTGCGCTGCGAGGTCTTTCTCTTGGGGACGGGCATCTCTGTTGACTCCTCGGTCGACCGGCGGCGCATTTTACTGCACCGCCTGCAGATAGTACACCACGCGCCCGACGGCGGCGGCCCGCACGGCCGCGGAGAGCGACCTGCCGGCAGCCCCGGCCGCCGAAGCCGACGCCCTACTCGTCGTGCGCGTGGTCGGGGTCCTCGTTGAGGTCGGCGCCGCAGATCGGGCAGAGCCCCGCGCAGTCCTCGCGGCAGACGATCTGCAGCGGCAACGCCTCGCCGATCAGGTCGCGCACCCAGCGCTCGACGTCGAGGACGAAGCCCCGGGCGTAGCCCTCGGGGGCTTCGTCCTCGTCCTCGTCGAACTCGGCGCCTTCGGAGTCGCCGCGGCGCACGTACTCGATGCCGCTCGCCTCGACGGGCACGCGGGCGTCGCCGAGACAGCGCTGGCAGGGGCCCTCGATCTCGGTCTCGAGGTGAGCCTTCAGGGTGAGCTGGTCGTCGACGCGGGCGGCGTCGAGCTCGAGCTCGACGACGCCGCCCGGCACGACGTACTCGACGCCGCCGAAGAGGAACGGCGCGGTCTCGACGGGCAGGCTGCGCCAGGCCTCGCTGTCGGAGCCGAAACGCAGGGAGCGCAGGTTGAAACGACGCACGGGGCGCCTCCGGGACGGCGTGGACGACGGTCGCCCGCGGACGGGCGTCGCGGCCGGACGCGGGCGACGGACCCCGTCAGGCGCGAGCCGCGGCCGCGGTCAGACGCGGATCAGGGCTGCAGCTCGTCGCCGCCCTCGCCGCGGCCCTGCAGGCGCTCACGCCCGCGGCGCACGGCGGCGAGGAACTTGTCGAGGTTGACCTCGAGGTTGCCGAGCACCTCGTCGGCGTAGTCCTCGGCGCCGAGACGGATCTCGCGTTCGCGCTCGCGCGCGTCCTCGAGGACCTGGCCCGCCTGACGGTCGGCCAGCCGCACGACCTCCATCTCGGAGGCCAGCTGCTCGGCGCGGTCCTGGGCCTCCTTGAGGAGGCGTTCGGCCTCCTGCTTGGCCTCGGCCAGCATCTCCTGCCGCTCCTTGACGATCCAGCGCGCCTGCTTGATCTCTTCGGGGATGGTCGAGCGCATCTGGTCGAGGAGGTCGTAGATCTCCTCGCGGTCGACCATGACGCTGTCGGTCAGCGGCACCGTGCGCGCGTTGTGGACCAGGTCGTCGAGCTTGTCGATGAGCACCAGGACATCCATCGTGAGCGATCCTCCTTGGCTGCCTACCCGCGCGGCGGGAAGAGCTCCCGCAGGCGGCGGGCTACAGGCGGCGGCACGAGGTCGTCGACCTCGCCGCCGAACGCAGCGATCTCCTTGACGCCGCTCGAGCTCAGGAAGCTGTACTCGGGCGAAGCCATCATGAACACTGTTTCGATGTCGGGGGCCAGCTTCCTATTGAGCTGCGCCATCGCGAACTCGTACTCGAAGTCGGAGATGGCGCGCAGGCCCTTGAGGATGACGTGCGCGTCCCAGCGCTGGGCGAACTCGACGACCAGCTCGTGGAAGCGGTCGACGACGACGTTGGGGTGGTCCTTGAGCGCCTCGCGCAGGAACACCTCGCGCTCGTCGGCGTCGAACAACGTCTGCTTGCGCGTGGGGTGGTCGATGAGGCCGACCACGACGCGCCCGAACTTGCAGGCCCCACGGGTGATGATGTCGAGGTGACCGACGGTGACCGGGTCGAAGGTGCCCGGGCAGATCGCGGTCACGTTGTGCGGCATCGTCGTCACTCCTCGTCGGGCGCCATGAAGGCGACCTGCGTGTCTCCGTAGCGCTTGACCCGCTCGAGGCGCCACGGCAACCGAAGAGCCTGGTCGCAATGCGTCTCGAGCACGACGAGCGCCCCCGGCGCCAGGAGCGGCGCCAGCAGGCGCGCGAGATCGCCCTCGAGCTCGCCGTAGCGCGCGTAGGGCGGGTCCACAAGGACGAGAGTATACATCTCGCCACCGCGAGCGTCAGCGACGAGGGCACGGCGGGCATCGACGGCGGCGATACGCGCCGTGGGGACGGGGGGCAGCGGAGACGCGGCCTCCACACGCCGCCGCAGCACCTCCACACCGACGGCGGCGAGGTTGGCGCGCAGGGCGTGCAGCGCCGGGCGGTCGCGCTCGACGAACGTGCAGTGCGCGGCCCCGCGCGACAGGGCCTCGATGCCGAGCGCCCCGCTGCCGGCGAAGAGATCCAGCACGCGCCGGCCGGCCAGGGGGCCGGCCACGGGACCGGGCTCCGCCGCCGCAGGTTCCCCGGGCCCCGAGGCTGCAGGCTCCCCGAGCGCCGCCGTACGCGCCCGGCGCACGAGGTCCTCGAGCACGTCGAAGACCGCCTCGCGCACGCGATCGGAGGTGGGGCGCGTGGCGCGGCCGCCCGGGGCGCG
>JAZBOM010000492.1:0-5383 GCA_036351205.1 Thermoleophilia bacterium
AAGTACAAGCTCAAGGCCAGGAACCCGAGCGGCAAGGTGCTGTTCACGCTCGGCGACATGAGCTTCGTGAGCCAGAAGCTCGACTGGATGGCGGTCTCGGGTCGCAAGGCCTGGGTCCGCGGCCAGGGCCAGCTCAACGAGGTCGGGGGCTATGAGTTCCTGCTCTCGGTCTGCGACGACCGCCAGAACGTGAACGACCTGGTTCGCGTGAAGGTCTGGAAGGCCAACGGCAAGATGGAGACCGTGATCTACGACTCGCAGCCCGACTCCCCGCTCGACGCCCTGGCGATCACCCCGATGAAGACCGGGAAGATCACCATCCCGCTGTTCAAGGGCAAGAGCTGGAAGTACTACCTCATGCGCAAGAAGTGAGCGCCTAAGGTGCACCGGGGCGCCGGCCTTCGAGCCGGCGCCCCCGCACCTGACGACGAGGGCGCCGGCGGCGATGCCGCCGGCGCCCTCTTTGCGTCTCAGCCTAGACTCACGGATCGCTCGTCACCCGGAGCGGTCGTCCGGTCGTCACCCGGACCGCTCGCCCAACCGGCACCGCCGCGCGGCGTCCGTGTCGATCGGCTCCGCGACTCCTCCGCTTCGCCGCCGGGTCAGTCGAACTCGACGGCGCCGCCGGCCGCGAGCTCGACGAGCTCGGCGCCGCGACGAACCGTCACCGGTGCGGCCTTGTCCGAACGGCTCGACAGGCGCGCGCGCCCGCGCGCGAGCTCGAGCCGCAGGGGGTGGCCGCGGTAGGCGAAGTCGACGTCGATCGGGCCGAGCTCGGCCGGCGGGCGCGGGTCGACGGCGAGCACGCCGTCCCGGTGCTCGAGCCCGGTGAAGCAGCGCTGCAGCAGGTCGACGCCGGCCGTCATCGCGCCGAGGTGGATGCCCTCCGGCGTCGTCCCTCCCTGGATGTCGTCCACGTCGCTGCGCAGCGTGCGCAGGAAGCGTGCGTAGGCGTCCTTGCGCCCCTCGCGCGCCAGCGCCCAGGCGAAGACCGCGTCGCTCAGCGTCGAGCCGTGGCTCGTGCGCTCGAGGTAGTAGTCGATCGTCGCCGTGACCTGCTCGGGCCGCAGCTCGTAGCCCAGGCGGCCCAGGACCGCCTCGAGCTCCTCGCGCGCGAACACGTAGAAGAGCATCACCGCGTCGGCCTGCTTGGAGAGCTTGTAGCGGTTCGGGCTGTCGTTCTCGGCCTCGAGGATCCGGTCGAGCCGGTGGATGTCCCCGTACTTCGCCCGGTAACCCTCCCAGTCGAGCTCCTCGAGCCTGTCGTAGCCCTCGAACTGGCTGATGACCCCGTCCTCGTGGAAGGGGACGATGAGCTTGCGGCTGAGCTCCTCCCAGCGGGCGAGCTCGTCGTCGTCGATGCCCAGCGTGTCGGTGAGCTCGGCCGCCCGCCGCTCGGTGAGCTGCGCGGGCAGGCGGGCGGCCTCGCCGAAGAGCCAGGCCGCCATGACGTTGGTGTAGGCGTTGTTGTCGAGGCCCGGCTTCTCGACGCCCGGGTAGCCGGTGTGGAACTCGTCGGGGCCGAGGACGCCGCGGATCGCGTAGCGCCCGCGCGCGGCGTCGAAGCTCGCGAGCGAGCCGAAGAAGCGCGCGATCTCGAAGAGCAGCTCGGCGCCGTAGTCCTCCATGAACTGGTCGTCGCCGCTGGCGTCGTGGTAGTGGCTGACGTTGCGCGCGATGGCGAGGCCGACGTGCCGCTGCAGGTTGGTCACGTCGGGGATCCACCTGCCCGACTTCGGGTTGAGGTGGATCTTCTGCGCCATCTCCTCGCCGTTGCTGCCGCACTGCCAGGGGTACATCGCCCCGCGCAGGCCGTCGCGGCGCGCCATGCGGCGCGCCTCGGGCAGGCGCCGGTAGCGGTACTTCAGCAGGTCGCGGGTGACCTCGGGCAGGCGCAGGTCGACCACGGGGAAGACGTAGAGGTCGTCCCACATCGCGAGGCCGCGGTAGGCCTCGCCGTGCAGGCCGCGCGGCCCGAGGGAGACGTCCATGTCGAGGGTGTTGGGCGACGCCGTCTGGAAGAGGTGGAAGAGGTGGAGGCGGGCGATCTGCAGGACGTCGTCGTTCTCGGGCAGCTCGAGGCTCGAGCGCGCCCAGATGTGCGCCCAGGCGGTCTCGTGGCCGGCGAGCAGCGCGGCGAAGTCGCCGGCCCGCTCGAGCGCGAGCACCGCATCGCGGCCGGGCTCCGAGATGCCGTCGTCGCGCGAGGTGAAGACGGCGACGACCTTCTCGACGGTCGCCGTCCCGCCCTGCGCGAGTTCGACCTCGAACTCGTGCGCGATCACGCCCTCGTCGCGGCTCAGCCGCCGCTCGGGCGCCGCGCGCCCGGCGGCTGCGGCCGCGCCGCTCGCGGCCGCATCGGCCGCCGCGCTCTCGCCGCCGCCCACGGACACCCGCGTCCGCGCCGCCTCGGCGATGCGCACGTGCGACTGCACCGTCTCGACGCGCGCGAGGAGCGTCTCATCGTCCGCTTCCTCCAGGTCGAGCACCTCGAGGTGCCGGCTGGTGAGCTGGCGGTAGCGTGGCACGCCCCAGTTGGTCACCGAGGCGTCGATGCCGCTGCGCACGCGCAGGCGGCCTGTCCAGTCCTCAGCCGTGACCGTCGTCTGCAGCGCGGCGAGGTGGGGGCGAGCCATGTGGACGATGCGCCGCTCGACGGTGCGCGTCGTGCGCCCCTCGGCGTCGCGGAAGCGGGCCGTGCGCGTGAGGACCCCGCGGCGCAGGTCGAGCTCCTGACGGTACTCGAGCAGCTCGACCTCACGCAGGTCGACCCACGGCCCGTCGTCGATCGCCAGCTGCAGCACGAGCCAGTTGGGGATGTTGACGATGGACTCGTTGGTGATCGTCTGGCCGGCGATCTCGGTGTCGAGGCGGTTGTACACGCCGGCGGGGTACGCGCCCGGGTAGTGCACGTCGTCGGCCGCCGACTCGGCCGCCGCCCCGCGCGTCGCCATGTAGCCGTTGCCCAGCGTGCACAGCGCCTCGCGGAGCCCTTCGTTCTCGGGGTCGAAGCCCTCGTACGCCCATACCCACGGATCCATGCGTCCCCTCACTGCCGGTGATGTCGGTTCGGTGTGGCCGGCCCCTATCGTAGCGGGTCGGCGGGTCGCGGTGCGCCGCGCCGGGCCGCGAACGGCCGGCTCGCTGCGGTGCACCTCTCGCCGCGCTCGCGTCCCGCGCGGCGTCGCTGCGGGTCATACCCGCGCGCCTCGTGCGGCAGACCTGCGGGCGCGGGCTCGATCATGCGGGCGTCCGGCGGTGTCCTCACCCTACGAGCGTTCCGCAATCCGTTCGGTCGGGCAGAGAGGACGGGATACACTGCAGGCCGCGAAACGCCGACCGCGGCCCGCTTGCCGCTACGACGAAGCGACTCGGAGGGAGCTGCGTGAAGAGCATCGTGACGCTGACCGTCAACCCCGCCGTGGACATCAACACCGATGTCACTCAGGTGCTCCCCGAGAAGAAGTTGCGCTGCGGGCGTCCGCGACGTGACCCCGGGGGTGGGGGCGTCAACGTGGCACGCGCCGTGCACCGGCTGGGTGGCGACGCGACGGCGCTCTACCTCGCCGGCGGACCGCCCGGGGAGATGCTGTGCGACCTGCTCGAGGGCGAGGACGTAGCACATCGCGCCCTGCCGGTCGATGAGTGGACGCGCGAGAACGTGATCGTGTACGAGGAGGCCTCCGGGCTGCAGTACCGCTTCGGGATGCCGGGGCCCAGGGTCACGGAGGCGGAGTGGCGGCGCTGCCTCGACGAGCTCGCCGCCCTCGACCCCACGCCCGACTTCCTCGTGGCCAGCGGCTCCCTGCCGCCGGGCGTGCCCGAGGACTTCTTCGGCCACGTCGCCGAGATCGCGAGGGACGGCGGCGCCCACCTGATCGTCGACACCTCCGGCGAGCCGCTGCGCCGTGCCGTCGAAGTGGGAACCTTCATGCTCAAGCCGAACCTTAGGGAATTGCGGGAGCTCGTCGGCAAGGAGCTCGAGGGCGAGCACGAGCAGGTCGATGCCGCGCGGCACCTCGTCGAGCGCGGTCAGGTCGAGGTGCTCGTGCTCTCGCTGGGCGCCGGCGGCGCGCTCGTGGTCACGGCCGAGTCGGTCACCCCGGTCCGCACGCCCACCGTGCCGATCCGCAGCAAGGTCGGCGCAGGCGATAGCATGGTCGGCGGCACGGTGCTGGCGCTGGCGCGCGGGTGGGAGCTGCTGCCGGCGGTGCGCTTCGGCGTCGCCGCCGGCGCGGCCGCCGTCATGACCGCGGGCACCGAGTTGTGCCGTCGCGACGACACCGAGCGTCTCTACGCGGAGATGCAGGAGGCATTGGAGGGCGAATGACGACGATCGACTTGGGTGAGATCCGCGCGGTGCTCTTCGGTACCGCGGCCGGCGAGAGTGCGGCGGCGGGCGGCGGTGTACCCGCGACGGCCGGCGCGAGTGCGACGCTGGCCGAGGCCGGCAGGGGCGAAGCCGAGACCGCCGGCCTCGGCCGCCCAGCCGCCGATTTCTACCATCGCCTGCGCCTGCGCGGCCTGCAGGTGGCCGTCGTCCAGCTCGGTGGTGGCGGCGCGGCGGCTGCGATCGGCGCGGAGACCGACGTGGTCGCGGGCGGCGTCGACCCCGTCGTCATGCTCGACGCCGCCCACGACCTGGGCGCCGACCCGGCGGTCACGGCGGTCGTGGCCGGCTCGCCGGCGGCCGCCGAGGCGGCCCGGCGCGCCGGCTTCGCGACGGTGGTCGTCGACCCGGCCGATCTCGAGCTCGAGCCCTTTCCTCGTACCCTGTCGACGGTGCCCGACGCGCTGGCCTCCTGGGACACCGTGGCTGCCGTCCTCCGCGGCCGCCGGCTCGCCGTCTTCCTCGACTTCGACGGCACGCTGTCACCGATCGTCGACCGGCCCGACGACGCTCGCATGACCCCCTCCGGCGGGCCCGCGCTCGACCGCCTCGCCGCCCTCTGCCCGGTCGCCATCGTCAGCGGCCGCGACCTCGGTGACGTGCGTCGCCGGGCCGGCGTCCCCTCCCTCTGGTACGCGGGCAGTCACGGCTTCGAGTACGTCTCGCCCGAGGGCGAGGCGCACGAGCACGAGCAGGCCGGCCAGGCGGTGGCCGCTCTCGCCGAGGCCGCACGCCAGTTGAGCGCGCGCCTGAGCGACGTGCCCGGGGCGATCGTCGAGACCAAGCGCTTCGCCCTCGCCGCGCACTACCGCATGGTGTCCGAGGAGCGCGCCCCCGAGGTCGTCAATGCCGTCGCCGAAGTGGGCGCGCAGTACCCCGTGCTGCGCATGACCGGCGGGCGCAAGGTCGCTGAGCTACGCCCCAACATCGACTGGGACAAGGGCAAGGCCCTCCACTGGCTGCTCGAGCAGATCGCCCCGGACGGGGGAGAGG
>JAZBOM010000493.1:0-2723 GCA_036351205.1 Thermoleophilia bacterium
CCGGCGAGGAGGTCGACGCCGGCGAGGTAGGCGAGGGCGATGCCGGGCAGGACGGCGTGGGCCAGGGCGTCGCCGAGGAACGCCATCGAGCGCAGGACGACGTAGCAGCCGAGCACCGAGCAGACGAGGCCGACGACGACCGCCGCCACCAGGGCGCGCTGCATGAAGGCGAGGGCGAAGGGCTCGGTCAGCCAGTCGATCACGGCAGCGGCTCCTCGCCGGCGTGGCTGTGGCGGTGGGCGATGCCGTCGCCGACGTGGCCCGGGCAGCACTGGTCGACGACGACCATGTCGCCGACGAAGAGCGCCTGCCCGCCGTACGCCTCGCCGATGTGGGCGGGAGTGAAGACCTCGGCCGGCGGGCCGTAGGCGACGAGCCGGCCGTTGAGCAGGGCGGCGAGCTCGAAGCGCGTCGCCGCCGTGTTCATGTCGTGGGTCGAGACGAGCACGGTGATGTCCTCGCCGCGCAGGACCTCGAGCAGCCCGAGGAGCGCCTCCTTGGCCGAGGCGTCGACGCCGGTGAACGGCTCGTCGAGCAGCAGGACGTGCGGCTCCTGGGCGAGCGCCCGGGCGAGGAAGACGCGCTGCTGCTGCCCGCCCGAGAGCTCGCCGATCGGGCGCCGCGCGAGGTGGGCGATCGAGAGCTCGTCGAGGGCGCGGGCGACGGCCTCGTGATCGGCCGCCCGGGGGCGCCTGAGCGCCCCCAGTCGGCCGTACCGCCCCATCATCACCACGTCGGCGACCGTGACCGGGAACCGCCAGTCGATCTCCTCGCGCTGCGGCACGTAGGCGACGGGGTCGGTCTGGTCGCCGGGCGGCCGCCCGTGGACCAGCACGCGCCCGTGCTGCGGGCGCAGCAAGCCGACCATCGCCTTGAACAGGGTCGACTTGCCGGCCCCGTTGGGCCCGACGATCGCCACCTGGGCGCCGTGCGGGACGTGCAGCGTGACACGCTCGAGCGCGGGGTGGCCGTTGTAGCGCACGGTCAGCTCCTCGAGGGCGAGCATGGCCGTCATCGAAGGGCCTCAAGCGTCATCGCAGGGCCTCGGGCTTCATCGCGTGTCTCCGGCCTCATCGCGGCGCCCCTGCCCTCATCGCAACGCCTCGACGATGCGCTGCGTGTCGTGGCGCAGCATCTCGATGTAGGTGGCCGCCCCGCCACCGGGCTCGCTGAGGGAGTGCACGCGGAGGTCGTCGACGACCTCGATGCCGGTCTCCGCAGCGATCTGCCGGCCGAGCCCGGGGTCCTCGCCGATGTCGACGAAGATCGCCTTCACGCCGGTCGCGCGCACGGTGGCGACGAGCTCGGCGAGGTCGCGGGCGCTCGGCGTCTCGCCGCTGCTCACGCCGGGGATGACGGCGCCGACGATGCGCAGACCGTAACGGTCGGCGTAGTACCCGTGGCTGACGTGGTTCATGACCAGTTGGCGGTCGTCCGGGGCGATCGTCTCCACCTGCGCGGCGATCCAGCGGTCGAGCTCGTCCAGCTCGGCGATGTAGGCCTCGGCGTTGCGCTCGTACTCCCCGGCGCCTGCGGGGTCGACCTCGATCAGCGCGTCGCGGATGGTCGTGACGTAGCTCACGGCGAGCGTCGGGTCGAGCCAGAAGTGCGGGTCGACCTCGCTCGCGTGCGCATCGTCGCCCTCGCCGCCGCCGCTTTCGTCTTCGTGCGCGGGCTCGCCCGGCTGCGGTATGCGCGGCTGGAGCCCGTCGGCCGCCTCGATCACGGCTGCGTCGCCGCCGGCCTCGCGCAGCATGTCGGCGAGCTGACTCTCGAGCCCGGCGCCGTTGAGGACGACGAGGTCGGCGCCGGCCGTCTCGCGCAGGTGCGAGGGCGTCGGCTGAAAGACGTGGGGGTCGGTCCCGGAGGGGATCAGCGACTTCACGGCGGCGCGCTCGCCGGCCACGTTGCGCGCCATGTCGGCGAGGAAGGCGGTGCTGGTCACGACCTGCGGGCGGCCGTCCTCGGCCGCCTCGTCGCCGCCGCAGGCGGCGACCCCCGCGGCCGTCGCCGCAAGCAGCAGCACGAGCGCCAGCACGAGCGCCGGCGCGGCCGGCGCTCCCCGCGGTCCCGGCCGTCCCACGCCGGCCTCCACGGACCGCCGGCCCGGCCGGCTCGCGCCGCCTCCCGCGGACCGCCGGCCTGCCCGGCTCGCTCCGGCTCCCGCCGGTCGGGGACTCGGCCGGCTCACGCAGACTCCCGCGGACCGTCGGCTCGGCCGGGGCCGACAGCGGCGCGACCCGCGCCGGCGGCGTCGACGTCGCCCGCACCGGAGTCCGCGGCATCGGCGGTGCGACGCACTCCGCGGGCCTGGCACTCGGCACAGACGCCGCTGAGCTGCAGGAAATGCTCCTCGATGGCGAAGCCCGTCTCCTTCGCCGCCCGGCGGACCAGGGAGGAGACGTCGCAGTCGGTGAACTCGCCGACCTTGCCGCAGCCCACGCAGACGACGCTGTGCCCGTGGTCGCTCTCTGCCGGGACGAACGCCTCGCAGTGGCCGTCGGCGTGGACACGCCGGATCGCCCCGGCCTCGCTCAGGAGCTCGAGGGTGCGGTAGACGGTCGTCAGCCCGAGGTCGGGACACTCTTGCCGACCGGCGTCGAACAGCTGGAGGGCGCTCAGGGCGGCGTCGGTGCGCGCCAGCGCCTCGACCACGGCGCGCCGCTGGCGCGTGAGGCGAAACCCCCGAGCGGCCAGCCGCCCCGCCATGTCGGTCGCGGCCA
>JAZBOM010000494.1:0-4459 GCA_036351205.1 Thermoleophilia bacterium
AACCGCCGCCCGCCGAAGATCCGCCGGTCGACGAAGCGTCGCCCACCGACGCGCCGCCGCCGACCGACGAGTCATGGGTCGCGCCTCCCGGCGCGCCGACCGTGGAGGCGGAGCTTCCCGTCGGCCCCGACGCGGACGCCCTCGAGGCCGAGTACCGCGCCTTCCTCGAGCGCTTCGAGCGCGAGTCGGGCGCCTGACGCATCGGCCGCCGCCGGACGCCGAGCGCGCCTGGTCGCTGTCACCCGCCACGGCCCCTGAGCGCCCCGACCTGCGCCTGCGGTACGATGGGCCCGCGCCCTTGGGGCGCGCACGGACTCATGGCGGGCACAAAGGACAGAACGGTCGCACGGCCCTACCTGCTGCCGCAGGGCGTGATCCTGCGCGCCATCGCCTACCTCATCGACTCCTTCCTCGTGGCGGCGGCGGCATTCGCCCTCTTCACCATCGCCGGTGCCGAGGTGCCGGACCCGCCGAGCGTGCTCGACTGGACGGCGTTGAGCGAGTACCTGGCCACCGACTTCGGCTTCAGGCTGCAGTTCGCCGCCCAAGGTGGGCTCATCGTCTACGGGACGCTGGCCGAGGCGCTCTGGAGCCGCACGCTGGGCAAGTACGTCCTCGGTCTCGAGGTCGTGCGCGCCGCCGACGGCGGCCTCTGCGGCTGGCGTGGCGCGATCGTCCGCAACGTGCTGAAGCCGTTCGATCTCATCTTCGCCGGCATGCCGGGCGCGCTCGTCGTCATGGTGACGCGGCGGCGGCAGAGGCTCGGCGACATCGCCGGGGGGACGCTCGTCGCGCGCCGGCTCCCGGTGCTGCCCTCGTTCGCCGGCATGCCGATGCCGGGCGTTCTCAAGCGCTGCGAGGGCTGCGGAGGGCTGGTCGAGGCCGCCGGCGGCTGCCCGCGCTGTGCCCGGCCGCCGGTGGCCGCCGACGTCCCGCAGCCGATCGCGGCGATGATGGCGGTCGGCCAGGCTGCCGCCGGCTTCAGCGCGGCGGCACAGGAGTTCCTGGGCGCCGAGAGCGAGTTCAGGCGGGCCTCGGCCGACGAGTACGAACGTCTTGAGGCCGGCGGGCCGGCCGAGACGGCCGATGTTCCTGCGCCTGACGATGCGACTCCCCAGGTCGGCGAGGCCGATCTCGTCGGCGAGACGGGCACGGCCGAAGAGACCGAGGCAGCCGCTGCGACGCCGGCGGACGACGACGAAGCGTACAGTGCCGAGTACACGGCGGCGTGGAATGCCTTCCTCGAGAGGGCGCGCACGCTCCATCGCCGCTACGCGCTGCTCGAGGAGGCCGCCCGCCAGGCGGGCCTCACGGTCGACCAGGCGGCGGGGATGCAGCCGGACCTCGCCGGCGTGCTCGACGACCTCGCCGCCTACCTCGAGGCTGAGGACGACGAGGCCGTCTTCGCGGCGTTCAGCGCCCGTGCGCTGGCACCGCCGGAGTAAGGTCCCTTCAGGGCGGGCGTGCGGCTCGTCCTCCTGCGCCCACGCCATGTGACCGGCGCCGGCGGCGGCAGCCTGCGGCGCCCGATGCGTACCACTGCGGGTCCCCGGGCACCATGGACCCATCGCCTGCCGTGCCATCAAGGAGTGACCAGTGACCGACGACACAGCATCGACCGGCGCCGGCGCAGGACCCGCCGACACGACCACCTTCGTCAAGGACGACGCCGAGCTCCGCACCCGGCTCACGCCCCGCCAGTACGAGGTGACGCAGCGCGAGGGCACCGAGCCCGCCTTCGAGAACGAGTACTGGGACGAGCACCGCGACGGGCTGTACGTCGACGTCGTCTCCGGTCGACCGTTGTTCAGCTCGAAGGACAAGTACGACTCGGGGACGGGGTGGCCGAGCTTCACCCGACCTATCGACCCCTCCGCCGTCGTCACCCGGAGGGACTGGAAGCTGGTCCTCCCGCGCGTCGAGGTCCGCAGCGCCGTCGCCGATTCGCATCTCGGCCATGTCTTCAGCGACGGGCCCGCGCCGACGGGGCAGCGCTACTGCATGAACTCCGCCGCCCTTCGCTTCATCCCGCGCGAAGACCTCGAGCGGGAGGGCTACGGCGAGTACCTCGCACTGTTCGAGGACGACGAGGGCTGACGGCGCCCCAGGCCGGCCAGCGGCGGCTTAACCCGCCGTCGACCAAACGCAACGCCGCTTCACGGGGCGTTCATATCGAACGGGCAAGCTGCTTATGCGCCCCACAATGGGGGGCATGATAGGGCGGCGGCGGTCACCCCCCAGACCGCCGGGCCGGTCTCGAACGTCGGTGCGGCCCCACCGGGCACCGGCCGTCAGCGGGTCTCCTGTGCGACCCGCCTGAGTCCGCCGAGCAGACAGCCGGGGCCGCCTCAGGGCGGCCCCGGCCTCATATCCGCTTCCATCCTGCGTGGCGAGCCTGACGGGGCTTGAACGGTTTTCGCCCCCCTTACGCAAGGAACACGACGGTAGACGCCGGCGACGCCGGTCTTGACGGTGTGCGCGGGAGGAGGTGGTCTCATGGTCGCTCCCGGACGACCCGGACGCCGGAGCCAGAGAACAGAAGAGGGCCATGCTCCCGGGCGCGCCGACGCCGTGCTGCTCGTGGAGGACGGCGCGCTCGCCTCAGCGACGCTGGCGCGAGC
The DNA here is from genome assembly GCA_036351205.1 of Thermoleophilia bacterium. Lineage (GTDB taxonomy): Bacteria > Actinomycetota > Thermoleophilia > UBA2241 > UBA2241 > UBA2241. Next base: position 2,622 of record JAZBOM010000494.1, read on the forward strand.
GCTGAGGGCCAAGGGCTTCTCGGCCGAGCGCGTGCGGGGGGCCGACGAGGGTGTGGCCGCGGCCCATCGCGGCCCCTACGACCTCGTGCTCCTCGCCCTGACAGAGGACTCGGGTGTCGACGCCTGTCGCGCCATCAGGGCGCAGGCCACCGTGCCGGTGATCGTCGTGAGCCCGGTCGACGACGAGGCCGAACGTGTGGCCGCGCTGGAGGCGGGCGCGGACGACTGCGTACGGTCGCCCTTCACCGCCCGCGAAGTCGTGGCGCGTGTCGACGCCGTGCTGCGCAGGACCTGCGGCCGGGCCCGGCGCGACCTCGTGCTTCAGGACATAGAGATCCGCGTGGCCGAGCATGATGTCGTTGTCGCCGGACGCCATGTCGAGCTCACCGCGCGTGAATTCGAGGTGCTGCGCTACCTGGCCGAGCGCGCCGGTCAGGTCGTGACGCGACAGCGGTTGCTCGCCGACGTGTGGGGCATGGAGTTCCCGGGTGGGACACGGACGGTGGACGTCCACATCGCCCAGCTGCGACGCAAGCTCGGCCGCCCGGGGGCGATCCGCACCGTGCGCGGTGTCGGGTACAAGGCGCTGCACTTCCCCGGGCAGGCCGAGCGGTCAGACGGCCGGCCGGCGGAAGCGGCGGCCGGCTGAGCCGCCCCGCCCGGCCGCCGACCGGCAGCCGTCCTCGCGCCGCCGCGATAGCGGTCCTGCGCCTGCGTCATGGTAGGTTGACGACCTGACGCCGATCGTCCGGGGAGGTGCTCGATGCCGTGCTGTGCCCTTCTGGCGCTGGGGCTGATAGGGCCGCGCTTCGCCTTGTTCGTCATCTGGGTCTTCAGCGACTGGCTGGGGCGGGCCTACGACACCTTCATCTGGCCCTTCCTCGGTTTCCTTCTGCTGCCCTGGACGACGCTCGGCTACATGGTGGCTGCGAATTGGTACGACGGTCTCGAGGGCTTCGGCATCCTGTGGTTCGCGCTCGGCGTCACCGGGGACGTGCTCGCCTACACCGGCGGGGGGCGCCGCGCGGCGCACTGAGCAGGGCGGTGACTCGCCTCAGGCGGCGCGTCCCGTCGCCGGGCGCGCCTCTTCGCCGAAGGGATCCCAGGGCTCGACCCCGGTCGCGCCGCAGCAGGGGCAGAGCAGGAGGCGGGCCGGGTCGCGGCAGGCATCGCCGCCGACCGCGAACTCCTCGCCACAGACGGGACAGAAGAACTCGATGTGCTCGCTCATCAGGGACCGTCCTTGGCCGGGCGCGGCCGCTCGGGTGAAGGGCGGCGAAGGGCGCCGTCCGACACGGACTGCGCCCTTCGCCTCAAGAGGGACCCGGTGTCGCGGGCCGGGCCCTCGAAGGAGACGGAGATGCGGCGGCGGCCGCAGTGGTGCCGTGGTCCGCACGAGCGCGCTGGTCGGGGGAGTCCTCGGGACACTCTGGCTTCAGGGCATCGGCAGGGATGTGCCGCGGGCCTGTGGACTGGGGGATGCCCGCGGCCGGCGGGGGAGTGTCGCGCGTGTCCCTCACGAGCTCGTCGCGGCCGCCGCCGTCGAGATAAGCCTGGCGGAGTCGCTGTCGCTGCTTGAGGCGTCGGTCCTTCATGACGCGGTGAGTCTCGCGCGCGAACGTGAGCACGTGATGAGGGCGCGACTCGGCGGCGGTTAAGCGACCGCCGCGTCCGGCGCCGTCGGCGGTCAGGCCTCCGCCGCTCCCGGGCCGGGCGGTCCCGCCGCCGTCGGCTCGGGATCAGCCGGGCTCAGCGCGGCCGCCGGCCGGAGGCGCCAGACGTCGCGCACGAGGAGTACCCAGAGCGAGGCGGCGACGCCGAGGCCGGCCGAGAGCCAG
>JAZBOM010000495.1:0-6490 GCA_036351205.1 Thermoleophilia bacterium
CGAGCTACGACGAGACTCTCGAGCGCCGGCCGCGCTCAGCCGCCGGCCGGCTCGCGGCGCGGCGCGAGCGGCACGAAGCGCACGCTCAGACCTGCGGGGAGCTTCTCGACCACGGCCACCGTAGGACCGTCGTCCTCCTCCTCGGGGGAGCTGGCCGTGCCCGGGTTCAGGTGCAGCACGCCGTCGATCCACACGGCCGACGGCACGTGCTCGTGGCCGGCGACCACGAGGTCGAGCTCATCGAGGGAGAGCTTGCCGCGGGCGATGCGCTTCTGCAGCCGCTTGGGCTTGTGGCCGACGACGAAGCGGATGCCGTCGACCTCGCCCGCGACCTGTCGCGGCAGGTCACCGACGACGTCGGCCCGGTCGAGGTTGCCCGCCACGGCGGTGACCGGGGCGACGGTCTCGAGCTGGCTCAGGATCGCCGGGTCCATGACGTCGCCGGCGTGGATGATGTGGCGGACGCCGGCGAACACCTCGAGCACCTGCGGGTCGAGGTAGCCGTGCGTGTCGGAGAGCACGCCGATGCGCACGGGGGCGGCGCGGCGAGGGCGCCGGGCGGGGCGGGCAGTCGGCGACGGCTCGGATGGTCGGGCCGACGCGGCAGCCGGGACCGGGTCTGCACCCCTGGCGGGCGCAGTCGGCACCTCCGGCTTCTCGGGGTGCTTGGGTTTCGCGGCCTTGGCGGCCTCATGCTTCTTGGATTCGCTCTTCTTGACCATGACGATCCTCCGGCGCTGAGACGCTCATGCTACACCCGCGGCATGAGTGTGACGTTGACCGAAGCGGCAGAGGAAGGGTCGGGCGATCGGGGCCGACTCGAGTGCGCGGCGCACGGCGCGATGGGCGGGCGCGCTCGTCGCGGGCGCCCGCCCTTCGTCCGGCCTTCGTCCCCCGACGACGGCCGCGTCTTGTCTACTCCCCGTCGTGCGCGCGCTGCAGCGCGGCGAGATCGAACTTCGTCATTTGCAGGAACGCCTGCGTGACGCGCGCCAGCGCCTCAGGGTCGCTGTCGGTCATCATCTCGTCCATGGCGGCGGGGACGACCTGCCACGAGAGGCCGTACCTGTCCTTCAGCCAGCCGCACTGGCCTTCCTTCCCACCACCGGCCGTGAGCTTCTCCCAGTAGTAGTCGATCTCCGCCTGCGTCTCGCACTTGACGATGAACGAGATCGATTCGTTGAACGTGAACAGCGGCCCCGCGCTGATGGCCATGAACTCCTGGCCCAGGAGCTCGAAGCTCACCGTGTCCACCGTCCCCGACGGGGTGTCTTGGATCGTCGTGACGTTCGTGATCCGTGAATCCTTGAAGATGGAGGTGTAGAACTCGGCCGCCTCCCTGGCCTCCTTGTCGAACCAGAGGTGCGGCACGATGGTCTGCTTGATGGTCGCCACGGCGTCTCTCCTTGTGGGTGCCTGGCCGTAGCGTGCACATGCCCTGGGCGCGCCTCGGGCACTCCCGCTCCGCTCGGGATGAGCGCCCCCTCCCCTCGCGCCCGCTCCCCTCGCGCCCGTCTGACGCGACACCCCGGGGCCGCTCGCGCCGCCAGTCTCGCACCTGCGCAACGAGACAGCCGGCGCGAATCGGGCTAGGGTGTCGCCGGATGGTGCGTCAGCGACGTGGAGGGGCGGAAGTGGAAGCACAGGCGGAGCCGGCGACGGGCCGGCGCGTGCTCGTGGCCTACGCGACGAAGTACGGGTCCACGGCCAAGGTGGCAGAGACGGTGGCAGAGGAGCTGCGCGCGGCCGGCTGCGAAGCCGAGGCGCGGAGCGTTGGGGACGCCACGTCGACGGCGGGGTTCGACGCCGTCGTGGTCGGCGGCCCGATGATCTTCGGCTGGCACAAGGAGGCGGTGAAGTACGTGAAGGCACGGCGCGACGCGCTGGCCGCCGTGCCCGTCGCTTACTTCATCACCGCCGCCTCGCTCACCGACGACGGGGCGGGAGCGGTCGACGGTGTGCCCGTTGTCAAGGACTCGTGGCTGGCCAAGGAGCCGGCCCGGCCGGACAAGCTGAGCTACCGCCAGCGCTACGCGCTGCCGTCGCACTACCTGGGCGACGTGCTGAAGGAGACGGCGCCGGTGCGTCCCCGCCAGGCGGCGTTCTTCGCCGGCGCCCTCGACCTCACGAAGATGAACCTCTTCGAGAAGCTCTTCGTGATGCTGGTCATCGGCGCGACGCCCGGGGACGGCCGCCACTGGGACGCGGTCCGTGACTGGGCACGCGGACTGCCGGTCGTGCTCTTCGGGGACGCCGACTCCTGAGCCCCACGGCCCGCGGCGTCCCTGGGGCCGCGCTTCGCGACCGCCGCAGGCCGGCGCGCTCAGCCCGGCAGCGCGATGCCGGTCACTCCGGCAACGGCTCCGTGTCCCAGCCCGACGGCTCGAAGGCCGCGCCGACCTCGGCGCCGACGACGAACATGACCGTGCCCGGCTCCTTGGCCACGACGCCGCGCACCGTGGCCGGGTCGGGCACCCAGAGGAAGCTGCCGGCCGGCGCGTCGATCTCCTCGCCGTCCACGCGGTAGGTCGCGTGCCCGCTGACGATGAGGAAGAGCTCCTCGTGGTTCGCCTTCGTCTCGTCGTGGTCGTGGGTGAGGATGTCGCCGGCGTACGTGGCCCGTGACAGGTTGGTCCCGAAGGAGGCGATGTCGAAGAAGCGCCGGACGGGCTTCCACTCGGTGCCCGGCGAGTAGCCCTCCTCGAAGGGGATCTCGTCGATGTGCGCCACCCTCCAGGCCGCGCCCTTCTGCTCAGTGCCCATGTCCGCCTCCTCGCCGCTTCCGACCGTGTCGGTGGAGTCTAGCAGCGTGGTCGCCGTGTCGGGGCCGGTCGCCGTCCGGCTTGGTCTCGAGCAGCATGAGGACGCCTTGCTCCCCCTCGCCGCCGCGCTCGAAGCCGGAGGCGGCGTAGAAGGCCTCGGCGTCGGGGTTGTCGGCGAGCACCCAGACCAGCGGGACCCCTGCGTCCTCCATCCAGCCGAGCATCTCCCGGACGAGCGCCGTGCCGACCCCGCGTCGGCGATCGCCCGCCCTGACGCCGATGGCGTACAGCAGCAGCTCGCGTCCTTCGCCTGACGGCAGCCGCAGGAGGTGGCAGAGGATCTCCCCGACGATACGACCGCCCTCCTCGGCGACCCAGTGAAGGACCATCGGATCGGCGAGGTAGGCCGCAGCGTCGCTCGCCGAGAGGGAGTCTTCCGGTGTCGTGCGTCCCGCGAGGTCGAAGTCGTCGGCCTGCGCGGCCAGCAGTGTCAGCACGGCCTCGTCGCCGGGGCCGAGGCGCCGGATCGCGAACCGCGCGGCAGATCCGTCAGTCCCGAGACCGTGTGGGTCGTCGGCTGTCGCCATGAGTCGGCTGTACCCCGTCAGGACAGGAGCGACTCGAGAAGGCGCTTGCGGCGCTTCCAGTCCGGGACGAGTCGCTCGACGAGCGCCCAGAACTCGCGCCCGTGGTTCGGGTGCGCGAGGTGACAGAGCTCGTGAAGGATCACGTAGTCGATGCACTCGTCGGGGGCGCGGATCAGGTCGAGCCGCAGCGACATGTTGCCTTTGGGCGACATGCTGCCCCACCGGGTGCGCATGTGCTTGAGCCGGAGCGTCGGTCGCTGGTGGCCGTTCGAGGGGAAGGTCGCCCAGCACGCGTCCAGCCGCGCGGGCAGGTGTCCTCGCGCGCGGCGTACGTACCACGCGTCCAGCAGGTCCTTGACGTGCCCGGTCGAGGCGTCGGCGCGCACCGTGACGCGCAGGGCATCGCCGGCGAGACGCACGGTCTCGACGTCGCCCTGCTCGAGCGCCAGCGGGTACGGGCGACCGAGATAGAGGTGGGCCTCGCCCTCCTCGTAGCGGAGCGGCGGGGTGCGCGCCGCGGACTCGGCGAACTCGCGCTGCTTCCGCAGGATCCACTCCGCGCGACCGGCGACCGACCGCAGCACGTCCGCCTCGCACGCGCGTCGCGGTGCCCGCACGACGACGCTGCCGTCGCGGCGGACCGTGAAGCCGAGGGTCCGCCGGTCCGATCTGACCAGCTGGAACGAGATGGCGTCGTCGCCGTGGACGATGGAGTGCATGGCGGTCGTCGCCGGGACTCTTCGCCGCACCCTCCGCACTGCCTCGACCCGGGCCGGTCGTCAGTCGGCGGCCGTTGGGCTGCCGAAGGCGCGCACACACTCGACGGCGCGCCGCCAGTCGTCGCGGCGGCGGACGACGTCGGTGGCGGGCCGCGGCTCGAAGCGCCGCGCGGCCCGCCACAGCCCCGCCACCTCGGCTTCGTCGCGCCAGAGGCCGACGGCGAGGCCGGCCAGGTAGGCGGCGCCCAGCGCCGTGGACTCGGGCTGCGCCGCGCGCTGCACCGGCACGCCGAGCAGGTCGGCCTGCGCCTGCAGCAGCAGATCGGAGCCGCTGGCGCCACCGTCGGCGCGCACTTCCAGGGGCTTGAGGTGCGAGCCCTCCTCGATCGCCGACACGAGGTCGGCGACCTGGTAAGCGATGCCTTCGAGCGCGGCGCGGGCGACGTGGGCCGCCGTGGTGCCGCGCGTGATGCCGAAGACCGCGCCCCGCGCCTGCGGGTCCCAGTGCGGAGCGCCGAGGCCGGTGAGCGCGGGCACGAAGCACACGCCCGCGCTCGTCTCGACCGATTCCGCGAGGGCCCCGACCTCCTTGGCGCTCGCGATCAGCCCGAGGCCGTCGCGGAGCCACTGCACGACGGCGCCGCCGACGAAGACGGAGCCCTCGAGGGCGTACGTACGCCGCCCTGCGCGCTGCAGGGCCACCGTCGTGACGAGCCCGTCCGGCGCCGCGACCGGGTCGTCGCCGACGTGCAGCAGGAGGAAGCAGCCGGTGCCGTAGGTCACCTTCGTGAGGCCGGAGGACGTGCACGCCTGCCCGAACAGGGCGGCCTGCTGGTCGCCGGCGACGCCGGCGATCGGGACGGCCGCCCCGAACACGTCCGGGTCGGTCTCGGCGATCACGCCGCAGCTGTCGCGGACCTGCGGCAGCATCTCGCGCGGCACGTCGAACAGGTCGAGCATCGCTTCGTCCCAGGTGCCGCTCGCGATGTCGCAGAGCAGCGTGCGCGAGGCGTTGGTCGCGTCGGTCAGGTGGCTGCGGCCGCCGGTCAGCATCCAGATGAGCCAGGAGTCGACAGTGCCGAAGGCGAGCTCGCCCGCTCGCGCCCGACGCATCGCATCGGGCACGAAGTCGAGGATCCAACGCAGCTTCGTGGCCGAGAAGTAGGGATCGAAGAGCAACCCCGTGGTGCGCCGCACGAGCGGTTCATGCCCGGCGCGGCGCAGCGCGTCACATGCGTCGGCGGTGCGCCGGTCCTGCCAGACGATCGCCGGCGCGACCGGCTCGCCGGTCGCGCGGTCCCAGACGATGGTCGTCTCGCGCTGGTTGGTGATGCCGACCGCGGCGATGCGCCCCGGCCCTGCGCCGGCCTGCGCCAGCGCCGCCCGTGCCGTGTCGCGCTGCGTCGCCCAGATCTCGTTCGGGTCCTGCTCGATCCACCCCGGCCGAGGGTAGTGCTGGGTCAGCTCCTGCTGCGCGGAGGCGACGATCGCGCCCTCGCGGTCGACGAGCACCGTGCGCGAGCTGGTCGTGCCCTGGTCGAGGGCGAGGATGAGGTCGGCTTCGCTCACGCCCCATATCCTACGTCGCCGGCAAGCCCGTGGGCCATCCGTTGGGGGAGCGCGGCCTCTCGGCTGCGACCCGGCACTCGGGGCGACCCGGGCTCTCGCGGCGCGCAGACGGAGCGACCGACGCCGTCGCCGTTCCCGCGCCGCGGGGTACAGAGTGCGCATGAACGCCTACGTCGCCCTGCTGAGAGCCGTCAACGTCGGCGGTCGCACGCTGCCGATGGCGGGCGTGCGGCGCAGCCTCGAGAGCCTGGGGTCACGCTGCGTCCGGACCTACCGGCAGAGCGGGAACGTCGTGTTCGAGGCGGATGACGCTGCGGCAGACGAGGGCTCCGTCACTGCGGCAGCGAGGCTCGCCGCGGCGATCGAGGTGCGCATCGAGCGCGATCTCGGGCCGCGGGTCGCCGTCCTGGTGCTGACCGGTGGTCAACTGGCCGAGGTAGTGGCGGCGAACCCGTTCCTGTCAGAGCCCGGCGTCGACGAAGGGTCGCTGCACGCGACGTTCCTGCTCACGGCGGCGGGCGAGGACGACTTCGGCGCGGCGACCGCGGCGGCCTTCAGCGCGGTCTACGAGGCCGCCTTTCTGGGGCTCCAGCTGCCGGCCGCCGAGGGCGAGCGCGCGGTCTTCGTCGGCTCGCCCCCGCTCGCTACACCCGTGATCTATCTCCGGCTGCCGCTCGGCTACGGTCGCAGCAAGCTGACGAACGCGTTCTTCGAGCGTAAGCTCGGCACCGGGGCCACGACCAGGAACTGGCGAACGGTGACGGCGCTCGCGGCGCTGAGTGCGCCGGGGGCGAGCGCGCCGTCCTGCGAAGACGACGGGGGGAGCTCATGAGCGAAGAAGCGGTGCGGGTGA
>JAZBOM010000496.1:0-2261 GCA_036351205.1 Thermoleophilia bacterium
CGGCGCCCGCCCGCCGACCCCTCAGGGCACGCTCAGGCCTCTTCCTCGCGCCGCCCGCCGCGACGCCGCAGCACCATCCAGGCGGCGACGGCGACCGCGATCGCCACGAGCACGACCACGACGATCAGCACCGTCGACGTGCCGCCGCCGCTCTCCTCCGCTGCTGCCTTCGGCTGCACGAAGCGATACGTGTCGACGTTGTTGAAGCTGTAGAGCACGGCTCCCTGCTGGTCGCCGATCGCCTCGCCGGGGAAGTGCACCCAGCCCTCCCACTCCCCGGTGTCGTAGGCCTCGAGGAGGTACGGGTAGACGAGCACGGCGTAGGCGGCGCCGTTGTAGAAGATCTCCTGCATGCGCTGGATCAGCGGCACGCGCGCCGCCGGGTCGATCGTGCGCTTCTGCTGCTCGTTGAGCGCCGTGTACTCCTCGTCCGTCCACAGGCAGTCGTTCCAGCCCTCGATCTGCGCCGGGGTGTAGATGTCGACGATGAAGTTGGGGTCGACGTCCTGGGTCCAGTACCAGATGAACATGTCCCAGTTGGGCGTGTAGGTGTCGCCCGTGTACTCGTACTGGTAGTTGATCAGGGTGCCGGCGTCGACCACCTCGTAGTCGAGCTTGACGCCGATGTCCTTCATCCAGCCGACGATGAGCTTGCCGGCCGTCTGGTTCATGGTCGCGTCGGTCGTCGCGTTGAAGCGCAGGACGAGCTTCTCGCCGTCTTTGGTCTCGCGGAAGCCGTCGCCGTTCACATCGGCGTAGCCCGCGTCGTCGAGGATCTCGTTGGCCCTCTCGGGGTCGTAGCCGAAGGCGGACTCCGCCGGCGGCTCCCAGTGGTACGGCGTGTACGGCGGCAGGATCGTCGACCCGACCGTGGCGTAGCCCTGGAAGGCGACCTCGGCGACCTTCTCGCGGTCGACCGCCCAGTTCACGGCCTGACGGAACTGCGGGTCGAGCAGCACCGGGTTGCCCTTCGAGTCGGGGCTGTCGTAGCAGTTCATCGCGAGCTCGATGAAGCTCCACGAGGTGGCCTCGTTGGCCTCGATGCCCGGAGTGTCCTGCAGGCCGGCGAAGCGCGCCACCGGGACGTCGATGGCGCCGTCGATGGTGCCCAGCTCGAGGTCGGCCACCATCGTGTCGGGGTTCGTGTACACCTGGAAGATGAGCTCGTCGATCTTGGGCGCCCCGCCCCAGTACGCCTCGTTCGCCTCGAGGCGGATGAACTTGCCCCGCACCCACTCAACGGTCTGGAAGGGCCCCGAGCCGACGATCGGCGGGTCGTTCTGGTAGTTGCCGGCCGCGTCCTTGCCGTCCACCTCGGACCAGATGTGCTCGGGCAGGATCGGCACCAGCATGCGCAGCATGTTGGCCTTGGGGCCGTCGGTGGTCACGACCACGGTCGTGTCGTCGACCGCCTGCGCGTCGAGGATGCCGTCGGTATACGTGGCGAGGTTGAGCAGCTCGTTGTCGCGGATGTAGTTCAGGGTGAAGGCGACGTCGCCCGCCGTGACGGGCTCGCCGTCATGCCAGGTCGCGCCCTCGCGGATCGTGAACGTCCACTCGGTGCCGTCGTCGGAGACCTCCCACGCGGTGGCGAGCTCGGGGCGCGGCTCCATGGTCTTGTCGTCGAAGCCGACGAGGAGGTCGTAATTCAGCTTCCAGATCTGATACGAGCTTCCCTGGATGCCCACGAACGGGTTCAGGTTGTCGGGCTCGGTCAGCCAGCCGATGCGCAGCGTGACTGTCTCGTCGGGCGGCGGGCTCGATTCACCGGCCGCCACGCCGGCCACGGCCAGCGCCGCCACGGCGACGAGGACGATGACGGCAACGATCCGGGACACTCTGGGGACGGCGGGGCTCCGCACCTGCATCGACGTTCCTTTCGTCGTTCGTCGCGAGGTCGCGAGCCGGCGTCGACACGCGCGGTGCGCGGGGTGCGCACGCGGCGGCGCTGCTCGACGACCTCCCTACCGTAGCCGTCGGGCGCAGACCGCCGCAGGCCCCGTGAGACCATCTGCGCCCTCCCGCGAGCCGAAGTCGCGGGCATGGCGGCATCGTACAGGCGACGGCCGTGGGGTCAAGAGGACGGAGGGCCTCGTTCCGGCGAGCGGCTGGGCTGCACGGCGACGCGGCGGACGCGCCACCCCACCGCCGTGCCTCCGTGATGCCCTGCCGCCTCACGCCATACCGGGCCGCCGGGGTCAGTCGGTGACCTGCAGCTCCCTCGGGTACTGCGTCAGGCGCTCGCAACCGTCGCCGGTCAC
>JAZBOM010000497.1:0-3236 GCA_036351205.1 Thermoleophilia bacterium
CGGAGGTCAGGGGTTCGACTCCCCTGCGGTCCACCACCGCCATCACCGCGCAAAGCGCGCACGCGGCCGCAGACGTCGACCGAGACCGAGCCGACCGTCCTCGGCGCTCGACCCCGACACGCGCGGCGCCCCCGCGCACGGACGATCCGTGATCTCCCGCGGATCACACGCGTCCTGCGCACGGGGTGTCACCCCCCTGCGAGAGCGGGTATATCCGGACCGTTCTTGTCTTGTTGGCCACTCTCGAGCGAGGCCCGCCATGTCGAGCCCATCCACGACGGTCCAGCCCCGTGTCGCCAAGCTGCAACGGCTGTTGACGTCGCCGCGCTACGAGGTCATCCCCGTGCGCGGGATAGAAGAGAAGGTCGCCGCGCTCCCGGGCGAGGCGACGGTGACCGTCACGGCGTCGCCGGCTCACGGCATCTGGCGTACGGTGGAGGTGGCGGAGCAGCTGGCCGCGCGCGGCTACGAGGTGGTGCCGCATGTCGCCGCGCGCATGGTGGCCGGCAGACGGGAGCTCGAGGAGATCGTGCGTCGGTACGCCGATGCCGGCATCGCGGAGGCCTTCGTGATCGGCGGCGACCAGACGCCGCCGCTGGGCACGTACACCGCCGCCGCGGGACTCCTCGAGGACCTCGCCACCCTGGACCACTCCCTCACCCGCATCGGCGTCGGCGGCTACCCCGAGGGTCACCCCACCATCGCCGACGGCGCGCTGCTCGACGCGCTGCGCCGCAAGCAGCGCTTCGCGGATGTGATCGTCACGCAGCTGGACTTCGATGCCGACGGCCTCGCGCGCTGGACTCGCGGGCTGCGCGACGCCGGGGTCGACCTGCCGGTCGTCGTGGGCCTGCCCGGAGCGGTCGAGCGCCGCAAGCTGGCCGAGATCTCCCTGAAGACGGGCGTCGGGTCGTCGCTGCGCTACCTGCGCGGGCACGGCCGCGAGCTGCTTACGCTGGCGCGCGCGCGGCGCTACGACCCGACGCCGCTCGCCGAGGCCGTCGCCGGCCATCTCGACGAGCCCGGACTCGGCATCGTCGGCGTCCACCTCTTCACCTTCAACCAGGTCGAGGCGACGTACGACTGGGTGCGGCGCGCCGTGGCCGAGCGGGCGGCCTGACGCGCCGGCCGCAGCTGTGACCTGACGCGGCGGCTCCGGGCGGCCTGACGCGCCGGGCTCGCGGCGCCACACGTAGCCGCTGCGCGACTTCCGCTCGACACCCGCGGGGCGCAGCGCTGCCTCTCGTGCGTATCGGTGCAGGATCAAGTACCGGGCGCCCGGGAGTCCGAAGCCACCGGGATTCTGAAGGCCCCACGAGCCTGAAGCTCCCGGATGCCGCTTGGATACATCGGACTGTTATGTATAATGCTGCTATGCATAGCGAGACCCAAGCCCAGTAGCGCCGGGGGGCGCGACCTCATGGAGATCAATAAGGACCTGATCGCCGCGTCCTCCACCCCGATCGTCCTCGCGATCCTGGCCGAGGGCGACAGCTACGGCTACGCGATCCTCAAGCGCGTGCGGGAGCTCTCAGGAGGGCGCATGGAGTGGACGGACGGCATGCTCTACCCCGTCCTGCACCGGCTCGAGCGGCTCGGCCACGTCGAGGCGCGCTGGGAGGTCTCGGAGAGCGGCCGTCGGCGCAAGTACTATCGGATCACGCCCGCGGGCCGGGCTCAGCTCGACGAGCAGCGCGAGCAGTGGCAGGCGGTGGACGCCACGCTGCGGGGCGTCTGGCGGGCGCTCGCGCTCCCTGCTCGCGCCGGCTGCCCCGCATCCGTCGTGCCAGTCCAGCAGGGAGCCTGACCGATGCCGACCACAGAGCGGCCGGGAGCGCTCGAGGAGCAGATCGACCGTTGGCGGAGCTACCTGCGCCGCCGGCAGGCGATCCACCCCGTCGACATCGCGGAGCTGGAGGACCACCTGCGCGAGCAGATCGCGGCGCTGAGCGACGCGGGGCTGGCGCCAGACGAGGCGTTCCTCGTGGCGGTCAAGCGAATGGGCGACCTCGACGCGCTCTCGCGCGAGTTCGCGCGCGAGCACTCGGACCGCCTTTGGAAGCAGCTCGTCGTGCCCTCCGGAGCCGGCGAGCCGAAGGCCGCGGCGCGCACCGATACCTTCGTCGCCTTCGGCCTGGCGGTGGCCGCCGCCCTGGCGGTCAAGGCGCCGGCGCTCTTCGGGCTCGACCTGGACGAGGACGGCGGCTTCTACGCCCGCAACCTGAGCCTCTTCGTGCTGCCGCTGCTGACCGGCTACTTCGTCTGGAAGCGGCGGCTCGATGCGAGGACGCTGGCGTGGCTGACGGCCGCGTTCGTCGGGGCGGCCGTCTTCGCCAACGTGTATCCGTTCACCGAGGGCGGTCACACCGATGTGCTCACGGCCCTCCACCTGCCGATCGCCCTCTGGCTGGTCGTGGGCGTCGCGTATGCCGGGAGCCGCTGGCGCCGGGTCGACGGCCGCATGGACTTCATCCGCTTCTCGGGCGAGCTCTTCATCTATTACGTGCTGATCGCCCTCGGCGGCGGCGTCCTCATGGGGTTCATGGCCATGATCTTCCAGGCCATCGGGATCGACGTCGAGCCCTTCTTCGAGTCGTGGCTGCTGCCCTGCGGTGCGGCTGGGGCGCTCGTGGTCGCCGCCTGGCTGGTGGAGGCGAAGCAGAGCGTGATCGAGAACATGGCGCCGGTGCTGACGCGCCTCTTCACGCCGCTCTTCGCCGCCCTGCTGCTCGCCTTCCTCGGGGCCCTGCTGTGGACCGGCCGCGGCGTCGACGTCGAGCGCGACGTGCTGATCGTGTTCGACCTGCTGCTGGTGGTCGTCCTGGCCCTGCTGCTCTACTCGATATCGGCCCGCGACCCCCGGTCGCGTTCGGGCATCTTCGATGTCGTGCAGGTCGTGCTGGTGATCAGTGCGCTGGCCGCCGACGCGGTCGCGATGTGGGCCATCGCCGCGCGCATCTCCGAGTTCGGCTTCAGCCCCAACCGGCTGGCCGGTCTGAGCGTGAACGTGATCCTCCTGGTGAGCCTGGCCTGGTCCGCCGTCCTGTGCCTGCGCTTCCTGCGCGGGCGCGGGTCGTTCACGAGTCTCGAGCGCTGGCAGACGGACTACCTGTGGGTCTACGCCGGGTGGGCGGCGTTCGTGGTGATCGCCTTCCCGCCGGTCTTCGGCTTCGTCTGAGCGGCGGGCGGGGGGCGCCCGCTCTCGCCTCCCCGCGCCGTTGGTCTCCCGGTTCCCG
>JAZBOM010000498.1:0-2331 GCA_036351205.1 Thermoleophilia bacterium
GCCGGCGCGCTTCGCCGCGTACAGCGCGGCGTCGGCGCGGCCGACGAGTTCGTCGAGACCCTCCGCAGCCCCGGGGCGTCAGTCGAGGGCGGCCGGGGGACGGGCTCGTCGTGAGACTACGGCTGCAGCAGCAGTGCCCGGTCGTGCGCGCGCTTGTACGGCGCGTCCATCTCGAGCGCGCCGCCGGGGAACTCGTACGCCGCCATCATGGCGACGAAGTCGTCGGCCGAGAACTCCTGCGGCACGCGCACCCCGGCCTCGGGATTGCCCTTGTACCCGGCGAGCTTTCCGGTGGCCAGCAGCTCCATGGCGATGACCCCGGTGAACGCCGTCTGGGCGACGACGCCCTGCGTGCCGTACTTGGCCACGCAGTCCTCGTTGTCGGCGACCTGGTAGAGGTAGACCTCGCGGTCGAGCCCGTCCTTCCTCCCCTTGACCCAGGTGCCGCCGCAGGTCTGGCCGACGTAGCGCTTGCCGATCTCGTTGGGGTCGGGCGCCGCGGCCTCGACGACGTCCCGCGGCGCCACCTCGCAGCCGCCGACACGGATCGGGTCCGTCCTGTGGAGGCCGACCGACTTGAAGACGTCCATCGCGGCGATGAACTCGTCGCCGAGGGCGTACTTGAAGGTCGCCTTCTTCACGCCCTTGAGCAGCTCGTGCGTGCGGCCGACGGCGATGACCTCCTCGTGCTCGACGTGGGCGCACTCGACCCAGCCGATGCCCTCGGGCAGGTAGAAGGGCTCCGGCTCGCTCAGCGGCGGGACGGTGTAGAAGCCCCGGTCGCGCTCCCAGCAGACCGCCGGGTTGGTGCACTCCTCGATGGTCATCCAGATCGAGAAGCCGAAGCTGATCCCCGTGGCGCCGGGGATCTCGAGGTTCGCCCCGTCGCGGATGCCGATCTCGTCGATCTCGTCGAAGTAGTGGTCGGCGGCGTAGCGGCAGAGCCAGTCGGACATGCCGGGCTCGACGCCCCAGCCGGCCAGGGCGAGCTTGCCGATTCGCTCGAACTCCGGGGTGAGCGCGAACTCGTCCTCGCCGAGGACCTTGCCGGCCTTGTTGAACGGGTCTGTCGGGTGCGGCACCGACAGCGTCGTCGAGGCGTCGAGGTGGTGCACGCGGGCCTTGAGCGCCGCCTGCAGCGTGAACGGGTTGTACTTGACCGGCAGGAAGCTGCAGAGGAGGTCGACGCCGTGCGTCTCGCAGAGCGCGGCCACGGCGTCGACGTCGCTCGCGTCGACCTGTGCGGCCGGGAAGCGCCGCTCGTCGCCGAGCCGCGCCGACACGGCCTGCGCCTTGGCGAGGTCGTAGTCTGCCATCACCATCGTCTCGAAGAGCTCGCCCTTCGGGTCGCGCCGCCTGGCGATGGCCGCGGTCGACTCGCCCACGCCGCCGCTGCCGACGATCAGTACCTTCATGGTGTCCCCCTGGTCGTTCCGCGTCGCGCCGCGCCCGGTGGGCGGGACGGCGACGACTCGTTCCGCCGCGGCGCAGGTCGGTTCGCGCCGGCGTCCCGTGTGTCGCGCGCGCCTCGTGTCGCGCTCAAGCCTAGCGGTCTCGGCCGCTCGTGGGCAGTGCCGAAGTCTGGGCGTTCTTCACCGGCCCGGGCGCATTCTTCGCGCGTCCGTGGGATGATTGGGGCGAGCGGAGCGGCTCCCGGTCCGGTGACCGGCGCGGTCTTCAAAACCGTCTGCGGGGCGGTGCTCCCGTCCTGGGTGGGTTCGACTCCCATGTCGCTCCGCCACTGCCTTTGCAGGCACTTGCGTCGGCAGCGGTCGAGCGGTGGCGTCGGCATGGGAGGGCCGCCGGCCGGCGATTGGTGCTTGATTGGGGCCCGTTTGTTCAGCGATCGGGGTCGCGCGAGGCCTGCTCGGCTCGTCCGAGCATGGCCTCGAAGTCGCTGACGGCGCGCTCGCCAGCGGCGGCGGTATCGACAGGTTGTGCATCAAGATCCGGGGCCGGCGAAGCGAGGCCATCGTCTGCGACAATCAGCTGGTAGACACCGACACATCTGAGCCGGCGACAGCCATCTTCGGCGGCGACATGATGGTCCACAAGTAGCAGTCCTTGAAGCGGAGCCGGCACTTCGACCGGCCTCGCTTCCTTCCAGACACAGTCGATGCGGCTGGGTGTGCCGCAACACCGACGGCAACGGCACCACGGCCAACAACCGGCCACCGCGCCGCCGTGGACTCTGAGGACCCTCCGTGAACTTGGATGAGCAGTTGGGCGACATCCGAGACGGGGCTGTTGCCATTCGAAACTCGTCGCGGGCACGAATCACGCTCTCCCCTTCGGCTCGACTTGCCCCAACGGCCTGAATCCCACTATCGC
>JAZBOM010000499.1:0-2189 GCA_036351205.1 Thermoleophilia bacterium
CGTCGCCCGCCCGGCAGCCGCGAACGTTTGCCTCCCGATACGCCGGGCACTCTCGAAGCAGTGAGCGTGGACCGAGGGGGCAGCGAGACACTCTGACCCCAGCGAGGGGGCCGTGGACGATCGCCGACACAGCGCCGAGCGGCGGCGACACCTGCCGACCCGCGGGACGGCAGCATGACCGTGCTCGTCGGCACCTGCGGGTGGGACTACCCGCACTGGTCCGAGGTCTTCTACCCGGCAGACCTGCCCCGCGAGGAGCGGCTCTCCTACGCCTCGCGCCGTCTCGGCTCCCTCGAGATCGACAGCTCCTTCTACGGTCTGCCCGAGGCCGACACGCTGCGACGCTGGCGCGACGAGACGCCGGACGGCTTCGTCTTCGCCTTCAAGGCCAGCCGCTACATCACGCACATGAAGAAGCTCAGCGACGCGGGGGACGCGCTGCGCGCCATGATCGACCGCGCCCGCGTGCTCGACGAGAAGCTCGGACCCATCGTCTTCCAGCTGCCTCCGCACTGGAAGGTGAACGTCGAGCGCCTCGAAGGCTTCCTCGACCTGCTGCCCGACGGCCTCGCCTTCACCTTCGAGTTCCGCGACCACTCGTGGTTCCGCCGGGAGGTCTACGAAGCGCTGCGCGACCACGGCGCCGGCTTCTGCATCTACGACCTCGCCGGCGAGCGCGCGCCGCGCGAGAGAACGTCGGACCTGGTGTACCTGCGTCTGCACGGGCCGGGAGATCCCTACGAGGGCCGCTACTCGCGCTCGGCACTGGCCGGGTTCGCCGGCGCCATCCACAGCTGGCGGCGCACGGGCAGCGACGTCTGCTGCTACTTCGACAACGATGAGCGGGGCTACGCGGCGCTCAACGCGTGCGAGCTGCGCGACATGGTCACGTGACCTGCACGCCGCCGCCTGCCCCCGGGAAGGGGCCCCCATGAAGGAGTCGCGCCGGCGCGGCGACCACGCCATGGTCGTGTGGTTCGACGACGAGCGAGCGCAGGACGTCGCCCTGGTCGGCGGCAAGAACGCCTCGCTCGCGGAGATGATCGCGACCCTCGCCGACGCAGGCGTCGCGGTGCCGGCGGGGTTCGCGACGACCGCCGCCGCCTACTGGGAGTTCCTCGCCCACAACGACCTGGACGACGAGATCGCGGCGCGCATCGAGCGCTTCAAGGCGGGGAAGGCCGGCCTCGCCACGACCGGACGGGGACTGCGCAAGCTCCTCGTCGGGGCGGAGCTGCCGCCGCGCCTGCGGGAGGCGGTGGTCGCCGCGTACGCCGACCTCGGCACGCGGCTCGGGCGGTCTTCGGTCGACGTGGCGGTGCGCAGCAGCGCCACGGCGGAGGACCTGCCCGAGGCGAGCTTCGCCGGGCAGCAGGAGACGTTCCTCAACGTGCGCGGCGACGAGCCCCTGCTCGACGCCTGCCGCCGCTGCTTCGCGTCGCTCTTCACCGACCGCGCGATCAGCTACCGCGAGAACCACGGCTTCGATCACCTGAAGGTGGCCCTCTCGGTCGGGGTGCAGCGCATGGTGCGCTCCGACACGGCGGGCTCGGGCGTCATGTTCTCCGTCGACACCGAGACCGGCTTCCCCGACCTCGTGCTCATCACCGCCGCCTGGGGACTCGGTGAGACCGTCGTCCAGGGCAGCGTCGACCCCGACGAGTACATGGTCTTCAAGCCGCTGCTCGACGACCCCGCGCTGCTGCCGATCGTCGAGAAGTCACTCGGCCGCAAAGGCAAGAAGCTCGTCTACGCCGCCCGCGGCGAGAAGCCGACGAGGCTGCAGAAGACGACGAAGAAGGAGCGCGGGCGGTACGTCCTCGACGACGACGAGATCCTTCGGCTGGCGCGCTGGGCACGCATCATCGAGGCCCACTATGGACGTCCCATGGACATGGAGTGGGCCAAGGACGGGGAGACCGGTGAGCTCGCCATCGTGCAGGCGCGCCCCGAGACCGTGCAGTCGCGCAAGGAGGCGGGAGCGCTCAAGACCTACCGGATCCGGCACAAGGGCAAGCGGCTGCTCACCGGGCTGAGCATCGGCGAGGCCGTCGCCGCCGGCGAGGTCTGCCGCCTGCTCGACGCCGACGAGATCGAGCGCTTCGCGCCGGGCGGGATCCTCGTGACGACCATGACCGACCCCGACTGGGTGCCGATCATGAAGAAGGCGGCCGGTATCATCACCGATC
>JAZBOM010000500.1:0-2400 GCA_036351205.1 Thermoleophilia bacterium
ATCTACTTCGCCAACGGCGCCGCCGGCATGCTGTCGCTCGTGGCGCAGGCCGGGGCCGACGTGTACGGCGTCGACTGGCGCATCGGTCTCGACGCCGCCTGGGCCCAGCTCGGCGACGCGGCGGTGCAGGGCAACCTCGACCCGGCGACGCTGCTCGGCCCGACCGAGGCCATCGAGGAGCGCGCCGCGGATGTGCTGCGGCGGGCGGGCGGCAGGCCGGGCCACATCTTCAACCTCGGGCACGGCATGCTGCCCGAAGCTCCGCCAGAGAACGTCGGCTTCCTCGTCGACGCCGTGCACCGGCTGTCGGCCGCCGAACCAGACCATCCGACGGCGGCCGAGGCCGCCGAGGAGGACGCATGACCGACAGCCTCGTCGACGTCGCCCTGCTCGCCTTCGGCGGGCCCACAGATCTCGAGCGCATCCCCGACTTCCTCCGGCGCATGACCGGGCGCGAGCCCACGGCCGAGACGTTGGAGTTCGTCGAGGGCCGCTACGAGACCATCGGCGGCGGCTCGCCGCTGCCCGAGATGACGGCCCGCCAGGCGCGCGCCCTGCAGGCGCGGCTCGTGCAGGAGCTCGCCTTCCCGCTGCGCGTGCGCCACGGCTTCCTCTACGCCGAGCCGAGCGTCGCCGACTGCCTCGCCGGGCTCGACGGCCACGAGGTCGTCGCCCTCCCGCTCTCGCCCTTCGGCTCGCGCCTCACCTTCGACAAGTACCGTGAGGCGCTCGACGCCGCCGGCGCTGCGCACGTCCCCATCCTCCAGGGCTGGTTCGCCGGCATCGGCTTCGTCAAGGCCGTCAGCCGGCGTATCGCTGAGGCCCTCGACGGGTGCGACGCCGACGAGTGGGCCGTGCTCTTCACCGCCCACAACGTGCCGCTCGAGAACGTCCTCGAGGGCGACCCCTACGTCGACCAGCTGCAGCAGACCATCGCCCAGCTCGTCGCCCTCACCACGCCCGGCGACTGGCGCTTCGCCTTCCAGAGCAAGGGACGACGCGGCGGCGAGTGGCTCGAGCCCGAGGCCGAGGACGCGGTCAGGATGCTCGCCGCCGACGGCTGGCGCAAGCTCCTCGTGGTGCCGGTCGGGTTCGTGAGCGACAACATCGAGACCCAGTACGACCTCGACATCGAGTTGCGGCAGTTCACCGAGGGGCTGGGGATGGAGTACCGCCGCTCGCTGGCGCCCAACGACTCGCCGCACTTCATCGAGGCGCTCGCCGACGTCGTCATCGAGCACCTCGCGCACCGTCCGCCGGCGCACGGCCACGGCGGGCCGCACTCGCACGGGGGCTGAGCGGTGACCGGCGGCGTGCGCGACGGCGAGAGTGGCCGCGGCGGCCACGGCAGCGAGCGAGCGCCGACGTGTCGCACCCTCACGACGGCTGACCGATGACAGAGGGCCGCCGCGCCCGGATCGTCGTCGTCGGCGGCGGCATGACGGGGCTCGGGGCGGCGCGCGCCCTCGAGGACGCGCGCGCCGCGGACCCCTCCATCGACTGGGTGCTCTACGAGGCCGAGCCGCGTCTGGGCGGCAAGGTCCACACCGTGCGCCGCGACGGCTTCGTCGTCGAGGGCGGCCCCGACTCGGCCATCATCGAGAAGCCGTGGCCGATCCAGATGGCGCGCCGCCTCGGCATCGGCGACCGATTGCTCGACTCCAACGAGGACGTGCGCCGCAGCTTCGTCTACGCGCGCGGCCGGCTGCACGAGCTGCCCGAGGGCATCATCCTCATGGTGCCGACGCGCATCGTGCCGTTCGCGCTCAGCGGCTTGATCAGCTGGCCGGGGAAGGTGCGGATGGGCCTCGACCTCGTGCTGCCACGCGGCGGCGAAGACGAGGACGAGAGCCTGGCGCGCTTCGTGCGGCGCAGGCTCGGCGAGGAGGCGCTGGCGCGCATCGCCGAGCCCATCGTCGCCGGCATCCACGCCGGCGACCCCGAGACGATGAGCGTCGCCGCGACCTTCCCCATGTTCCGCCAGATGGAGCGCGAGCACCGCAGCCTGATCGTCGGGATGCTCGCGCGGCGCAAGGCAAGGGAGCGGGCGCGGGCGGCGGGCGTCGCCGGGGGCGGCGCACCGTCGGCGGGCGGCTCCGCCGGACGTGCTTCGACCGCCGCGGAGGGGCTGAAGCCATGGCCGGCAGCCGGGCCGACGAGCGGCGGAGCCGCGAGCGGTGCCGGCCCTCGCTCATACTTCTATTCCTTCGCCACCGGCCTCGGTGACCTGAGCGACTCCATGGTCGCCTCGCTGCCGCCCGAGCGCCTGCGCGCCGGCGTCGTCGTCGAGACGATGGCCCGCAGCGGTGCGGGCTGCGGGCAGCAGGCGGGGAACGGGCGCTACGCCCTGACCCTGGCCGACGGCACTCGCGAGGTCGCCGACGCCGTCGTCCTCGCCGG
>JAZBOM010000501.1:0-4753 GCA_036351205.1 Thermoleophilia bacterium
GACGAAGCCGCCCGGGCCGAGGAGCGACGGCGCACGACCCGGGCGAGCGACGCGAGGCGGAGCGACGTCGGGCCGCCGGCCGGCGTCACATGCCGGCGAGGCGGGCGCGGCGAAGCGGGGCGAGGCGAAGCCGGGCGAGGCGAAGCCGCGGAGCGCCGGCGGCGCGAAGGGCGGGCGGGCGAAGCGCGGCACCGCCGGGACCGGCGATGCCGCGCCGCGTCGGTCGCGTCACTGACCCCTGCGGCGGCGCGGCACCCGGGCGTCGCCGACGCGCCGCGTGAGACCTTCGCGGTCGAAGTGCTCGAGAAGTGCCTGGGCGTTCCGCCGCCCGCAGCCCAGGAGATCGCGGAACTCGGCGAGCGTCACCCGCCCCTCCCGCTCGAGCCGCTCGGCGAGGCGCGCGCGAGCCTCGTCCACGGCTGTGCACGCGAACCAGAGGTCCTTGTCCACGCGCACCAAGGCGCCGCGGCGCGCCAGCACGTCGAGGACCCGGCGCAGATCGCGCTCGGCGAGCCGCTCGCGCTCGGCGAGCAGCGCCAGCGTCGGTGGCGCGAAGGGCTCGGCGCCGACCGCCTCGGCGAGCCGCACGGCGAGAGCCTCCTGCGCAGCGTCGAGCACGCCCGTGGCGCCGGCGGGCCCGTAGCCTCCGTCGGCGGTGACGAGGACACCCTCGGCGACCAGCGCATCAAGCGCCGCGGCGACCACGTCGGGCGGCGCACCCCGGGCGGCTGCGGCGAGCTCGGCGAGTGCGCTGAAGGGGCGCTCGGGACGCTGCTTCGCCCTCGCCGCCGCCGCCTTCGCCAGGTCGTGCCGGAGCTGCTGGACGATAGCGGGGAGGAACCAGCGTCCCGCGCCCGGCGCCGGCGCAGCCGCGCCGCCGGCGCCCGCGGGCGTCGCGGGCCCGGCCGTCGCCGACGGGGCCAGGGTCTCGAGGTCGCCGTCGCGTGCCAGCGCTTCGAGCACGCCACGGGCCTCGCCCTCGTCGACACCCACGGCCACCAGGTCGGCGACGCTGATGCCGGCGGCCGCCCTCTCCCGCGCCAGCAGGACCGCCGCCGCCGCCCGGTCACCGCGATACAGGGCCTCGAGGAAGCCCGCCTGCGCGCCGCGTTCGCGCCAGCGCTGGTGCCCCGGCACGAGCACCACGCCGCCGCCGACTGTCGTCACGGGCGAGAGCGAGCGCAGGATGAAGCGGTCCTGCGGCTCGACGGCGGCCTCGCCGTCGAGCCGCAGGACCGCCGGGCCCTCACCGCCGGCGGCGAGCTCGCGCATCCCGACCGGGGCGACCCGGGCGACGTACTGGGCCGTGCCGTGATGCAGGCGCAGCTCGTCGCCCCCGCGCAGCGCCCGCTCGCCGGGCAGCAGCCGCACCCAGGCCGAGAATACGCGCGTCGCGCGGCCCGCGAGCTCGGGCGCGACGAGCCAGGCGCCGCGGACCACGTCGTCGCGACCGACGCCGCGCAGGCTGACGCCCACCCGGCTGCCCGCCTCGGCCACCGCCGCTGCGTGGTCGTGCACCTCGACGCTGCGCACGACGGCGCGCGCGCCGCCCGGCTCGACGGCCACCCGGTCGCCCGCGCCCAAGCGCCCGCGCCACAGGGTGCCGGTAACGATGGTGCCGGCCCCCGGCAGGGCGAAGACGCGGTCGACGGGCAGGCGCGCCGGACCCGCGGCGCGGCGCGCCTCGAGCCCGCCGGCCTCGCGATCGAGCGCCGCCACCAGCGCATCCAGGCCGCGTCCGTCGCGGGCGCTGACGGGGACGACGGGCGCCCGCGCCAGGGCGGTCGTGGCGAGGAACTCGCGCACCTCCTCGACCGCCACCTCCAGCAGCTCTTCGTCCACGAGGTCGGCCTTGGTGACGGCGACCACGCCCCGGTCCACACCGAGCAGTTCGACGATGCGCAGGTGCTCGACGGTCTGCGGCATGACGCCGTCGTCGGCCGCGACCACCAGCAGGACCAGGTCGACGCCGGTCGCTCCCGCGACCATGGTCCGCACGAAGCGCTCATGCCCGGGGACGTCGACCACGCTGAGACGCCGTCCGCTGGGCAGCTGCAGCTCGGCGTACCCGAGCTCGATCGAGATGCCGCGCTCGCGCTCCTCGCGCAAGCGGTCCGTGTTGGTACCGGTGAGGCGCGTGATGAGCGCCGTCTTGCCGTGGTCGATGTGGCCCGCGGTGCCGAGCGTGAGGTGCGGGCCCGCGGCGGCGGTGTCGGGCGGTGTGGAGGAGGCGTCGCTCACGACGGCCAGCCTCCCGGTCAGGTCTCGAGGGCGCGCCGCACCGCCGCGACGACGTCGTCCAGCTCGGCGTCGCTCAGGGTGCGGGCGTCGAGATACAGGCGATCGTCGTGGACCCTGCCGACGACGGCGGGCTCGCCGCGGCGCAGGCGGCCGGCGAGACCCTCGGCGTCGACGCCTGCCGGGGTCACGACGACCGCGGCGCTCGGCACCTCGGTGACCGGCAGCGCGCCGGCGCCGGCCCGCGCCACCGAGGGGGCCACCTCTGCCGTGACGCCGCCGAGCGTGCTCAGGCCCTCGGCCAGGGCCGCGGCGCGGCGCTCGACCTCGTCGAGCGGCGCCGCCAGCGCGGCCAGCGTCGGCACGCGCTCGATCGCGCGCCCGGGGTCGAGATAGAGACGGAGCACGGCGTCGAGCGCCGCCACGTCGAGCTTGTCGATACGCAGCGCCCGCGCCAGCGGGTGCCGGCGCATGGCGTCGACGGTCGCGGCCCGCCCGACGGCGATGCCGGCCTGCGGGCCGCCCAGCATCTTGTCGCCACTGAACGTGACCACGTCGGCGCCCGCGGCGAGGCTCCCGCGCACCGCCGGCTCCTCGGCGAAGAGCTCGAGGTCGGCGAGAGCGCCGCTGCCGAGGTCGTCGACGAGGACGGCGCCCCGCGCGTGAGCGAGTGCGGCGAGCTCGTCGATCGACGGCTCGGCGGTGAACCCGACGATGCGGTAGTTGCTGGTGTGCACGCGGAGGACGGCGCGCGAGCGCTCCGTCCAGGCCTGCTCGAAGTCGCGCAGGTAGGTGCGGTTCGTGGTGCCGACCTCGACGAGCTCGGCCCCGCTCTCGCGCAGGATGTCGGGGATGCGGAACCCGTCGCCGATCTCGACGAGCTGGCCGCGCGCGACCAGCACCTCGCCGCCGCGGGCCGTCGCCGCCAGGGCCAGCAGCACGGCGGCGGCGTTGTTGTTGACGACGAGCGCGTCCTCGGCCCCGGTCAGCGTGCAGAGCACGTCATGGACGTGATCCTGGCGCGAGGCGCGCTCGCCGCGCGCGAGGCTGTACTCGAGGTCGGAGTAGCCGGAGGCGGCGGCGGCCACCGCGGCGACCGCCTCGTCGGGCAGCACGGAGCGCCCCAGGTTGGTGTGCACGACGATCCCGGTCGCATTGAGGACGCGGCGCAGGGACGGCGTCGTCGCTCGCCGCAGGAGCGCCTCGACCCAGGGGACGAGGTGGGCCGCCGTGAGCTCGCCGGCCTCGACTCGGCGGCCGCCTTCGAGGATCTCGCGGCGCAGACGGTCGAGGACGGCGCGCACGGCGTCGACGACGAGGTCTCGCGGGTACGTGTCGAGGAGGGTCTCGACGGCGGGCTCGCGGAGGACTTCGTCGACCGCCGCGAGCCCACGCAGACTCTCGCCGGCCCCGTCACCCTTGCGCTGCCGCTTGCGCTCGCCGCTCATCGCTCGAGGTCGCCGCTCATCGCTCGAGGTCGTCGCTCATCGCCCGTCCTCCCCGGCGCGCGGTCGTCAGGCGGTCCCGCGCCCGCTCGCCTTGCCGGCCGCCCGCATGCGCAGGCCGGCCATGAGCACAGCATACGCGGCCCAGCCGAAGACGAGCCACCAGTCGCGCCCGGCGACGCCGAGGTCGGCGAGTGCCCCGGGGCGCAGGTAGTCGAGCGCCACGAGCCCGAGCGCGACACCGGTGAAGACGAACTGGGTCAGCGGCCAGAACCACGCCGCCTGCCGGCGGCGGGCGCCGTACGACGTGGCCAGCATGGAGAGCACGAGGACGGCGACGGCCGCGAGCAGGCCGAGCAGGGCGAGGCCGAACTGGACGACGACCTCACCGAACGAGCGCCCGCTCACCCACTCCCAGATCGGCTCCGCCGCCCCGCCGACGCCGAACACGAAGACCAGGACCCAGGTGAGGACGGCGATGACGGCCATCACGCCCAGCATGAGGAAGGGGACGACCGACGCGCCCCTGAGCAGCAGCGAGCCGAGCGACTCCTCGCGACGCGGGCCCTCGGCCGGCGTCACCGGCCCCGAGGCGCCGGCGCCGGCCGGCGGGCGCGCCTCGCGCCCGTGGTCAGACATCCGGCTCCTCGCGCAGGGTGATCGTGCCGGTCGCGTCGCCCGTGACCTCGCCGACCGTCCAACTCGAGCAGCCCGCGTCCTCGAGCTCCGCGAGCAGGAGAGCGTGGCGGTCGGCCGCGACGGCCATGAGAAGGCCGCCCGAGGTCTGCGGGTCGAAGAGTGCGAGCACGCGGGGGTCGTCGCGGTCGACGTCGCCGAGGCGCTCGACGAGGTAGTCGCGGTTGTTGCGCAGGCCTCCCGCGTAGACCCCGCGGGAGATGAGGTCGAGGACGCCCTCGTGCAGCGGGACGGCGTCGAGCCACACGAGCGCCGCGGCACCCGAGGCGTCGAGCATCTCGGCGAGGTGCCCGGCCAGCCCGAAGCCGGTCACGTCGGTGGCGGCGTGCACGCCGGCGCGCAGCATGGCACGCGAGGCAGCGGCGTTGAGCGCC
>JAZBOM010000502.1:0-2665 GCA_036351205.1 Thermoleophilia bacterium
CAGCAGCTCGGCCCAGTTCGGTGCCGGCCCGTCAGGGCGGCAGTACAGCCCGAGGTTGGGCATCGCCCCGTACTGCACCGGCACCGTCATGGCGAGCTGCGCGTCGCGCATCGACTGCGCTTCGTAGGCGGTGATGGTCTTGACCGCCTTGAACGAGTAGTCGTTGTGGCAGAGCTCGACCAGGTCGGCGGCGAAGCACTGCTCGTACATCTGCAGGTCCTGCAGGCGCGAGGCGAAGGTCTTGGCGCCCGAGCCGTCGTAGCTCAGCACGACCTCGGCGCCGATGTCGACGCCGGTGAAGCGCGCCGGCGAGGCGTAGATGTCGACCAGGTGCTCGATCTCGTCCTCGGCCAACGGCGGCACTTTGGCCCGCTTCACCGCCACCTCGACCCCGGCGCGAACGTCGGCCTCGATCTCACCGGGCGTCAGGTGGACGAGCGAGCCGTCCCCCATGCGCGTGGGCACTCTGTACGCCAAACCGACCACCTCCCGCCGCGGTCGTGCGCGCGGCCTCTCGTCAGCGTCAGCAGCTTGAGGACAGACCGCAGAGCCCTGCGGCGACGACGCCCGGCGGGAGCGACTCCGCTCCTCGGCGTCGCGGTCGGCCCCGTCGACGATCGCGCGGATCTCGCGCCACACGTCGTCGGGGATCGGCTCCGGCTCGTGCTCGTCGAGCAGGCGCCGCGCCTCCGCCGTCGCGCGGGCGTGGAGGTCCGAGCCCCCGTCCGCCGCCCAGTCCTCCCGGACGCGGCGGTCGATGAGCCTGGACTGCGACTGCGAGCGCATGAACTTGAGCGTCGAGTCGAGCGAGAGGAAGTCGCCGAAGGGCCCGACCTCGGCGATGTCGTCCACCCCCAGCAGCTCGTCGGTGACCGCGACGCCGCCCACGGCGTGGCGCACCATGCGGGCGAACTCGTTGTCCATGACCATCTGTCCGAAGTCCAACGCCACGCCCGACTCGATCATCCCCGCGCCGTAGATGAGGTTGGCTCCTGCCAACGCCGGCAGCAGCGCGGTGAGGGTCTTCTCGTGGCCGGTCTGGGCGTCGAAGACCTTGGAGTCGCCCTACAACCCGGCCACGTAGCTCGGCAGCCGGTACTGGCGGGCGATGAAGGCCACCGCGGCGCTGATCACGCCGCACTCGGGAGAACCCACCGAGGCCGCCGCCAGGCGCAGGTCCATGGCCGTCGTCGAGCTGCCGTAGAGCACCGGCGCCCCGACCTGGGTGAGCTGCGCGAGGGTGATGCCGGCGAGCACCTCGGCGTTGTGCACCACCAGGGTGCCGGCGAGGCCCACCGGGGCGGAGCCCCCCGCCATCGCCATGGAGAGGATGTTGCAGGGCATGCCGGCGCGAGCCGAGGCGACGATCACCTCGGAGCAGTCGCGGGGGAGCTTCAAGGGGCTCACGGGGCAGACGCCGGGCATGAGGATCGGCCGCCGGCGCAGCTCGTCGCGCCCCCCGACCACGGCCGCCGCCATGTCGAGCATGACCTCGGTCTCCCATTTGGAGAGCGGGCCGACGCAGATGTTCTTGCTCGTGCTCGTGAGCGCCGCCTCGTAGCTGTGGATGGTCGCCGTCTCGGGGGGCACGTCCTTGGCCCCGACGGCGATCTCGTAGGCGTCGAGCTCGCCGAGCGCGTCGGCGAGCCGCGCCGTGTCGGCGACGTCCTGCTTCGTCGGCTCGCGCGACTCGCCCGTCTCGCGGTCGACGATCCTGATGCCCTCGCCGAAGGTCGTGAACCCCACGCGCCCGGGATCGAGCATGAGATCGTCCTTGGGGTGGCGGCCGGCGGCGAAGACGCGCTCGGGCGCCGAGTCGACGGCGGCCTCGACCAGGTGCGGCGGGATCTTGACGACGCCGGTCTTGCGGTCGACCGCGGCGCCGCCGCCCTCGAAGATGTCGATGGCCTCCGGGTCGTCGGTGAAGACCCCGGTCTGCTCCAGGACCTCGAGCGTCGCGAGGTGGATGTCCTTGAACTCGTCCTCGCTGAACACGTTGAGGCTGAAGCCGCCGCTGCGCACGCGGCCGGCATGGTCACGTCGCTTCATCGTCCCGCCTCCCCCAGAAAGGCGTTTCCCGCTTCGCTGGACGTGGAGGCGAAGCCGGCCAACACGATTGGCTATACGTATATATCAACGCTTGAGACGAGGTCAATGTCGAGTGGTAGGGTTCGTGGCATGGAGGGTCCAGCAGCCACCGGGAGCGGCACCACCGACCTCGCGACACGCACGAGGCGCTCCCCCGACCCGGTCGGCAACAGAGACCGGCTCATAGAGGCGACGATCCACTGCATCGCCACGTACGGTCCCGCGGGCGCCACGGTCAAGAGGATCACCGACGTCGCCGGGCTGTCCCGCGGCCTCGTGCGCCACCACTTCGGCGGCAAGCAGGCACTCGTGCGCGAGGCCTTCTTGCGGCTGGCGGGCGAGATGCGCGCCGCCTTCCGGAGCGACGGTACCGGCGAGCCTGACGCGGTCGCGGCGATGCGGACTGCGATAAGGAACGAGTTCGAGGACGCGCTCGCTTCGCCCACCCGGGCCCACGCCTGGTTCGGCTTCTGGCAGGCGGCCCTGGGCGACCCCGAGATCCGCAGGGCCAACGAGGAGCTCTACGCCGAGGAGCGTGAGCACTTCACCGAGCTCTTCCGGCTCACCGCGCAGCAGC
>JAZBOM010000503.1:0-4134 GCA_036351205.1 Thermoleophilia bacterium
GTCGGGGCCGGCGCCCGGGGTCGGCTCGGTCGGGCCGGGCGCAGCCGCAGGGGGTGACGCCGCCTCCGGGGCTTCTGGCCTCTCGGCCGGGCCGGGCGCCGCCGCCGAGGGCGGCTCCGCCTCCGAGGCCTCAGGCCTCTCGGCCGGCAGCCGCACGTCGCGCCCGCAGAAACGGCAGAAGGCCGCGTCGTCTTCGATCTGTCGGCCGCACCCCGGGCAGTACATGCTCACCCGCCGCCCTGCGGGCCGGCGTCACCGAAGGTCTCGAGGTAGAGCAGCACGCCGTCCTGCACGCCGAAGAGCGCGTGCTCGGCGAGGTAGACCGCACCGCCGCCGGCTCCTTCGTCCTCGGCCGGGAGCAGCACGTCGTCGATCTGCTCCGCCGGCTCGCCGAGCGCGTCCACGACCTGCTCGGCGCTCATCTCGAAGTCGAAGAGCCGCGGGTCGACATACGGGTACACGGCGTCGTCGGGGGCGAGAGGCTCTACGGCGATCGCGGAGCCGGCGATGAAGTGCACGACCTGTTCGTGGTCGGGGTAGTACCAGGATTCGATGCGGACCAGCGGGCCTTCAGGGGCGTCGTCCCGGGGCAGGTACTCGAGCACGAAGTACGCCGGCGGACCGAAGACCTCGACGACGCGCTCCTGCGAGTCGCCGGGCTCGACACTGCCGAAGAGCCACGACCCGATCAGGAGCACCGAGGCCGCCACGATCACCACACCGGCGACCACCGAGACGACTATGGGGGTTTTAGCTCTCCGCGCGCTCACGACACCTTTCGCAGCCTACGCGTGCTCGTAGTCTATCTTACGAGCAAGGGCCGTCGCCGCCCACGGCCCTCGCGCATTGCCGCCCACGGCACCCGCGCGTCGCCGCCCGGACTCCCCATCCGACGGCGGCGAGCGCTGCGGCCGGCCTCGCCTCAGCGGACCCGCGCCCCGCGCTCAGGCGACGTCGAGCAGCCTCACCTCGAAGGTGACGTCCTTGCCGGCGAGCGGGTGGTTGGCGTCGATCTTCACGCCGTCGTCCGAGACGTCGACGACCCTCGCCGGGAGGACGCCCTGCTCGGTCTGCACCTGGACCGCCATCCCCTGCTCGGGCTCGACCGCGTCGGGGAAGCGCTCTGTGGGGACGACCGCGATCAGCTCGTCCCGGACCTCCCCGAAGGCGTCCTGACGGCCGAGGTGCACGGTCTTCGTCTCGCCGACCTCCATCTCGCGGACGGCGCTCTCGAGCCCGGGGATCATCTCGCCGCTGCCGACCTCGAAGGCCAACGGTTCCTTGCCCTCGGACGAGTCGAACACCGACCCGTCGTCGAGCGTCGCCTTGAAGTGGATCTTCGCCGTCTGTCCGTCGCTCACCATCGGCTGCCTCCAGAGTCGGGCATGGCATGTGTGCGCCGGCACGCGCTGCGATCGCACCCCGCAGCACCCCGGACGCACGACACCTTTGGAGGGCGGTACCCGCTCCCTTGTCGCGCAAACCGCCGACGCCGCGACCGCCGACGGTCCCTGAGAGGGGGATCAGACCTCGGACGCCTCGATGCCGACCAGCTGAGGGTCTCCGGCACCGGTCGCGTAGGTCTCCCCGAAGACCTCCATGAGGACTGGGTTCTCACGGAGCGTGTTGAGGGCGATCGCGGCATGGTCCTTCGCGTAGCCGTTGCCGATGATCATGGTCGTGTCGGCGCCGACGCCCTCGGCGCCGAGCGCGGCGGCCGTGAAGCTCGTCGCCATGGAGAAGAAGTACACGGTGCCGTCGTCCCTGGTGGCGAGGATCGACGACATCTCGGTGTCGGGCACGTTCACGCAGTTGATGGTGAGGTCGGCCATCCTGCCGCCGGTCGCCCTCTCCACCTCCTCGCGGACGAAGAGGTGGTCGGTGGCCGAGCCCTGGATGATCGCATCGGCGAGGCCCGTCCTCTCGAGGCGCCCGCGTGCGGCGTCGCCGAGCTCGATGCCGATGATCCGGCCGGTGATGCCGACGCGCTTGCGCGCCTCGTGGGCGCAGAGCAGGCCGGCCTTGCCGCCGGCGCCGACGATGAAGACCGTCTGGCCGGGCGCAGCGAGCCTGGCGGCCTGTGCGGGGGCGCCGGCGACGTCGTAGACGGCGAGCGCCAGCGCCCGGTCCATGTCGTCCGGCATGCGCGCGTACACCCCGGTCTGGAAGACGATGGCCTGGCCCCGCACCGCGAGCTGACACGTGGCCTTGTTCACGGAGACGATCTCGCCGACCCGCAGCGGGGTGAGCGACAGCGAGTGGAGAACGGCGACGGGGTCGCCGACCGCGACGCCGGGGCGCTCGAAGGCAGGGCCGATGGCGGCCACCGTGCCGCAGAGCACGCCGCCCGAGCCGGTGTCGGGGTTGTGGTGCTTGCCGCGCTCCTTGATGATGCCGAGGCTGTGACGGGCCATCTTCTGGACGTCGCCGGCCTCGGCCTCCTCGATCTGGGTGAAGCTCGCCGCGTCGATGTTGAGCGTGTCGACGTCGATGAGGATCTCGTTGTCGTAGATCGCCATCGTGTTGTCGACCTTCCACGCCGGCTGCGGCAGCACGCCCTTGGGCTCGATGACCCGGTGGGCGCCGTACTTGTTGCCCTCTTTCATGTGCGCTGTCCTCCCCTGGGTGGTCGTCCGGGGCCGTGGGGCCCGGCCTCGCGGCGGGGCTTCACGGCCCCGGACGAGCCATCGTTGTGTCCGCGTCAGCCTTCGACCTTGATGACGGCCCCGGCGCCCTGGCCGCCACCGACGCAGGCGGCGGTGAGACCGATCTCCTGCCCGCGCTTCTTGAGCTCGTGGATGAGCGTGATCATCAAGCGTGTCCCCGTGTTGCCGAGCGGGTGGCCGAGCGCCACCGCGCCGCCGTTCACGTTGACGATCTCGCGGTCGAGCCCGAGCTCGCGGGCGGCGAGGGCCATGACGCAGGCGAAAGCCTCGTTGAGCTCGGCAAGCTGAACGTCTTTCGCGGTCAGGCCGGCCTTCTCGAGCGCCATCTGTCCCGCGACGGTCTCGCCGTGGCCCATGATCGCGGGATCGACGGCGGCCGTCGCATAGCTGAGCACCTGGGCGATCGGCTTCAGGCCCAGCTCGCCGGCCTTCCTCCGCGAGGTCACCACCATCGCGCTGGCCCCGTCCGCGATCGCCGAGGCGTTGCCTGCCGTCACGACGCCGTCCTTCTTGAAGACGGGCTTGAGGCCGGCGAGGGCCTCGGGCGTGGTCTCGCGCGGGCACTCGTCGGTGTCGACGACCTTGGGATCGCCCTTGCGCTGCGGGATCACCACGGGCACGATCTCGTCCTCGAACCGGCCCGCCTTGATGGCCGCGGTCGCGCGCAGCTGGCTCTGGTAGGCGACGTCGTTCTGGAGCTCCTTGCTGATGCCGAAGCGTTCGCTCAGAGTCTCTGCGGTGAGGCCCATGTGGGTGCCGCCGATCGCGCACCAGAGGCCGTCGAGCACCATCGCGTCGAACATCTCGGCGGACGGCATGCCCATGCGATAGCCCTTGCGCCCGTTCTGCAGCAGCCACGGCGCGCGGGTCATGTTCTCGGTCCCGCCGACCAGGTAGAGTTCGCCATCCCCTGCCTTGATCGCGGCGGCGGCCATGGCCATGGCCGCCGCGCTCGAGACGCAGACCCGGTTGACGGTCGCGGCCGGCACGTGGTCTGGGATGCCGGCCTTGAGCTCGGCCTGACGGGCGACGTTCTGCCCCAGCCCGGCCTGGATCACGTTGCCGAAGAGGACCTCGTCGAGCTGTTCGCCCTTGACGCCGGCCCTGCCGAGGGCTTCCTCCATGACGAGGGCGCCGAGGTCCTGCGCCGGGGTGTCGCTGAGGCCGCCCTGGAACCTGCCCTGGGCCGTCCGCACCGCTGAGAGAATTACGATGTCGCTGTCAGGCACTTCTCCTCCTCGTGTCACGTCTGCCGGCTGCCGGCTCGAGTGGTCCCGTAGCCGGTCGATCGTCTCTTCAGGTCTCTGTTCCTGGCCATTGCCGCGTCAGGCTTGGTCCGCGCGGCGCGCGACCTCCTGAGCGAGGAACGAGGCCACCTCGAGCGGGGTGCTGCGCGGGCCGAACCCCGCGTCGTAGCCGAGCTCCTTGGCGAAGGCGTTGTTGATGCGCGGGCCGCCGACGACGAGCA
>JAZBOM010000504.1:0-4277 GCA_036351205.1 Thermoleophilia bacterium
ACCGGCTTCGACGGGTTGGCGAACGCCGGGTCTTTGGCGTCGACCGCGACCTGGGTCAGCAGCGAGACGACCGGCGTCTTCAGGCGCCGCTTGACGAGGTGGTTCTGCAGGGTCTGCTCGAGCATGTAGCCGATCTGACCCTGGCTCATCGCCCCGCAGACGTCCATCGGCATCGGCGCGACCTGGCCCGAGGCGAGCTCCTGCTGGATCAGGAGGTTGCCGACCTGGGGGCCGTTGCCGTGGGTGAGCACGACCTCCCAGCCGTTGGCGACCATCGCCGCGATGCGGCGCATCGCGGTGTCGACGTTGACGAGCTGCTCCTCGAAGGTGCCGACCTGGCCCGGTTGCAGGATGGCGTTGCCGCCCAGCGCGACGACGACGGTCTTGCCGTTGCCCGGGGTGCCCGCCACGTCAGCCGGCCCCTTCGTTCACGGGGCTCATGCTCCCGGCGCGGACGGGCCGGACCACGCCGCTCACGCCGCCCTCCGGCGGCTGTGGCGGTAGAGCCACCAGCCGACGAGCAGCGAGACCGCAGTCCCGCCGCCGGTGATCGCCCAGAAGGTGGCCTTCGAGACGCCCTCGGCCGGGAAGTAGAAGAAGAGGAACACCGTCAGCACGATGCCGAGCTCGCAGAGCACGGTGCTGACCCAGGCGCCGGCGGCCCCTCCCGGCACCACGTAGGGCCGCTCCCGGTCGGGGAACTTGCGGCGCAGCACGAGCAGTGCCGGGAACATGAGCAGGTAGGGGAGCAGGAAGACGATCGAGGACAGGGCGAACAACGTCCAGAACACGTTCGCCTGGTCGGGGTCGAGGGCGTAGGCGACGACGGTGATCGCGGTCGCGATGAGGCCCATGAGCACGAAGGCGTAGTCGGGCGTGCCGAAGCGCGCGTTGACGTGGCCGAAGACGCCGGGGGCCGTCCTGTCGAGGCCGGTGGCGCCGATGGTCTGGTTGGCCCCGATGGACCAGGTGACCATGTTGCCGAAGAAGGTGAAGAGCAGGCCTACGACGGCGAGGTCGAAGAGCCACCCGTAGCCGCCGAGGACCTCGTCGAAGGAGAGCTGGAGGGCGTCGACGATGCCGGTCACGATGCTGACCTCTTCGGTCGGGATCGCGGCGAGGATGCCGAAGGTGGCGAACGTGTAGACGGCGAGGATGGCGGCGCCGGCGAGGACGATCATCTTGGGCACGTCGCGCTTCGGCTCCTTGATCGCGCCGCCGGCGGCGCTCATCAGCTCGAAGCCCATGTACGAGTAGATGATGATCGGCAGGAACGACAGGCTGTCGGTGTTCCACGCCGGGATCCACTGGTCGAGGGCGAACGAGTTCGCCGTCCCGTTCTGGATCGCATAGGCGGCGCCGACGACGCCCAGCCCGACCAGCACGATCACCTTGACGGCGGCGCTCAGATTGGGCACGAACTTGCTCCATGCGAGCGGGAGGATGCCGATGGCCACGATCGCCCAGATCATGGCGATGACGACGATCGCCTCCCAGAGCGGCGCCACGTCGACGCCGAAGGCGACCTCGAGCGAGCCGATGAAGAGCACGAAGACCGAGGGTGCCCAGAGGGCGACGTTGACCCAGTAGAGCCACGAGGTCACGGTGCCCCAGCCGGGGCCGAAGGCCTCCTTCACCCACACGTAGATGCCGCCCTCGTCGGGCCAGGCGCTGCCCAGCTCGGCGGTGACGAAGCCGTACGGGATGAAGAAGAGCAGGCCGAGGACGATCCAGAAGCCGAGCCCCTGGACGCCGATGGCCGCTGAGGCGCCGACGGTGTCGGCGACGAGGATCGCCGACACGCTGAAGAGGACCATGCTCAAGAGGCCGAAGGTCTTCTTCTGGTCGGCGAGCGTCCCCCCTTGGGCGGTCTGGGCGAGGTCTGACGCCACGGCGAGTCCTTTCGTCGGCCGGTCCCGGCCTCAGGCGAGCAGCGCCCGCCCGATCTCCTGCAGGTCGGGGTCGGCCGGCAGCTCGTCGATGCCGATGAGCGCCAGCATGAGCCCCTTCTGGAAGTGCATCCGGTTCTGTGCCTGGGGGAAGATGACCGACATCTCGCCGTCGGCGATCTCGTCGACGACCTCCTCGCCGCGCATCGCCGGCAGGCAGTGCATGAACCTGGTCGTCGGCTTGGCGTGCGACCAGAACTCGCCGTTCACCTGGAACGGCTTGAAGGCGGCGACGCGGTCCTTGTACTCGTCCTCCTGGCCCGTCCACCACCAGCAGTCGGTGTAGATGAAGTCGGCGCCGGCGATGGCCTCGAGCGGGTCGTTGGTGAGCAGGAACGAACCCCCGCTCTCGGCGGCGAAGCGCGCCGCGTTCTCCTTGACCTCATCGCGGATCTCGTACCCGGCGGCATTGCCGATGCGCACGTGCAGCCCGAGCTTGGTGAGCGTGGTGGCGAGCGAGTTGCAGGGGTGGGCGGCGTCGCCGACGTAGGCGAACGTGACGCCCTCGAGACGGCCGGCGTGCTCGAAGATGGTGAGGGCGTCGCTCAGGCTCTGACAGGGGTGCCGGTCGGCGTCCATGCCGTTGATGACCGGGACGGCCGACCAGGCGGCGAGCTCGTTGACGGTCTCGTTCTTCTTCGAGCGGATCTCGATGGCGGCGTTGTACTGGGCCAAGGTGCGTGCCGTGTCGGCGATGCTCTCGCGCCCGGGGAGGTGGATCTCGCCCGGCCGCAGGTAGAGGGCGTTGCCGCCCAGCTCGGCGAACCCGTTCTCGAAGCTGACCCGGGTGCGCGTCGAGGCGGCCTCGAAGATCATCGCCAGGTGCTTGCCCGGAAGGAAGGGCGTCAGCGGCCGGCGGCGCCAGAGCTCCTTGAGGCGTACGGAGAGCACGAGGAGGTCCTCGAGCTCCTCCCGCGTGTAGTCGAGGTCGGTGAGGAAGTGGCGGCCGCGGTACTTCTTGAGTGGGGGCAGCGGTCCCTGGGCATCCATGGCGAGCTCCATCGTCGAAGGCCTGCGGTGCGAGCGCCGGCGGAGGCGCGAATCACGGTCGACCGGGCGGCTTGACCGACCGTCCGGTCAAAAAGCGCTCATGAATTTACACCGCCGGCGGCGCCCGGTCAACGGAGCGGGCCGTTCTCGCCGAGGTCGTCGCTGAGGTGCTTGACCGGACGGTCGGTCGTGGAGAACACTTGCGGGGCGGCGCACGGGGCGCCGGCAAACGGCGGGGGAGGTACGCGGTGCCCGATGCGGGCGGTGAGGGGCGGCGGGCCACGACCCGTGCTGGGGTCGGGCGGGGCGAGAAGGGCCAGATCGGTCTGGAGAACCCGATGACGACCCTGGCGCCCACGGCGCAGCGCATCCTCGCCGCGGCGCGGCGGGTGCTCGAGCGTGACGGCTTCGACGGGCTGCGTCTCCAGGCGATCGCCGAGGAAGCCGGCGAGCCGAAGGCCAGCATCGCCTATCACTTCGGCAACAAGGCCGGCCTCGTCGCCACGCTCGTCGACTACCTGATGCACGACGCCAACCTCGCCCTGATCCGCGAGACGCAGCGTCTGCCCGTGGGCGAGGAGCGCATCCACGCGCTCGTCGACGGCGAGCGACGCATCGTCGCCGACCGCGACGCGCAGCAGCAGTTCTTCGAGGTGCTGCCGCACGCCCTTCGCGACGCGGCCCTGCGGCCGCGGGTCGCCACGCTCTACGAGGGCTATCGAGAGACGGTCTTGCGCTGCCTCGGCGCCGGCGACGAAGCCGACCGGCGCCGGCTGCTGCCCGTCGCCATGCTGATGATCGCCATCGTCGACGGCCTGGCGATCCAGCACGGTCTCGACGACGACCTCGATGTGACCGCGGCGATCGAGCTCTGGGAGTGCGTCGTGCAGCCGTACCTGAACGAAGCCGGCGCGCTGCCGAGGCGCTGAAGGAGGTCTCATGGACGTCGCCGTCGTCTGGGATCCGGCCTACGCCGAGCACGACACCGGCGAGCACCCCGAGGGCGCCGACCGCATCGCGACCGTGGTCGGGCACCTCGAGACGACCGACCTCTGGCCGCGGCTCGCCGTCGTGGAGCCGCGGCCGGCGACGGTCGACGATCTGCTGCTCGTGCACCGGCGCGCGCACGTCGATCTGATCCGCCGCACCGCCGAGGCCGGCGGCGGCTGGATCGACGGTGACACGTACGTCTCGCCGCAGAGCTACGAGATCGCCCTGCTCGCGGCCGGCGGCACGGTCGTGGCCACCGAGCAGTGGGCCCAGGGGCGCGCCTCCTTCGCCCTCGTGCGCCCGCCCGGGCACCACGCGACCCCCGACCGGGCGATGGGTTTCTGCCTC
>JAZBOM010000505.1:0-8010 GCA_036351205.1 Thermoleophilia bacterium
AAGGCGGCGCGCGGCCGGGTCTTGCGACCCGGCCGCGCGCCGCCAGATTCACGCGCTCATACGGCGAAGTTCTCGACGCGGTCGACGCCGGGCACCACGTTCTTGAGGTGCCGCTCGACCCCGTTGGTCAGGGTGAGCTGCGACATCGGACAGCCGGCGCAGGCGCCCTGGAGGCGCACCTGGACGACACCGTCCACCACGTCGATCAGCTCGATGTCGCCACCGTCGGCCTGGAGGGCCGGGCGGATGTCGCCGAGAGCCTTCTCGACCTGCTCTTTCATCTCGGTCATTGCTGGTTCACCTCCTCGTCGCGCTGCGGGCGGCTGCCGCGGAGGGCGTCGCCCTGCCGTGCGGTCAAGGCCGCGAACGTCGTCTGTTCGAGCTCCCCCGTGAGGAGCGCTTCGACAGAACTCCAGAAGTCGTGCGTGTCGCACGGGGTCTCGGCACAGGGCTCGAGGTTGGCCCGGCAGCGGCACAACGTGATGGGGCCCTCGACCGCCTCGTAGACCTCGCGCACGGTGACCTCACCGGCCGGCCGCGCGAGCACGACGCCGCCGTGGTTGCCGCGCTGGGTGCGCACCACCTCGGCACGCGCCAGATCGCGGATCACCTTGGCCAGCCCGCTGCTGGGGATGCGTTGCGCGGCGGCGATCTCGTCGGTGTGCACCACGTGACCGGGCCCGCGCCGGGCGAGTTCGAACACGGCGCGCACCGCGTAGTCTGCCTGGGTCGAGAGCTTCACAGTGTCTTTGTATCCAAAAAAGAGGGATTTGTCTACTTTGACCCTCGTCAACAAGGCGCGGCACCCCGTCGGGCGGCGCGGCACCGCGCGCCACACCCCGCACCAGTCGGGGGCGGCCGGCGACACACGGTGGCTTCGCGCGCCCTCCGCCGCCCGCGCCGCGGTCAGGCGCCGAGCGGCACCTCGACCGGCTCCTCGGGGGCGCGCGTCAGGGCGCGCAGCCCGTCGCGCTCGACGAGGAACGTGTTCTCGACGCCGACGGCGCCCACACCGGGCAGCACGAACTTGGGCTCGAGGGCGAACACCATGCCCTCCTCGAGCGGCGTGTCGCTGGTCGTGAGCACGGGCAGCTCGTCGAGCTCGAGCCCCACGCCGTGGCCGATGAAGCGCACCTGCTCGGGGCCGAAGCCCATGAAGTGAGGCCCGAGACCGCGTCGTTCGGCGACCGCCACGGCGCTCTCGTACACGGCGCGGCAGGTCACGCCCGGCCGCGCCACGGCGGCCACCGCGGCCTGTGCCTCGAGAGCCACCGCGTAGGCGTCGCGCACGGCGCCGGGCAGCGGGCCCAGCGAGAGCATGCGCGTGAAGTCGGCCGTGTACCCCTCGCGGACGGCGACGAAGTCGAAGACGATCGGGTCGCCGGGCTCGATCGTCCTGAAGCTG
The DNA here is from genome assembly GCA_036351205.1 of Thermoleophilia bacterium. Lineage (GTDB taxonomy): Bacteria > Actinomycetota > Thermoleophilia > UBA2241 > UBA2241 > UBA2241. The sequence continues at coordinate 1,406 of JAZBOM010000505.1, forward strand.
ACCCCCTGGGCGACGGCGGGGCTGAGGCCGGTGCCGGCCAGCGGCGTGTCGAGGAAGCTCGGCACCGTCGCGCTCGGCCCGGTGAGGAGCTGCCCGTAGAACATCTCCTGGTTGAAGCCGCGCATGCGGATGACGCCCTGGTGACCGAGCCGGCGGGCCTCGGCCTCGACCAGGCCGGCGAACTCGGCCTCGGTGAGGCCGGCGCGCAGCACCCGCGGCGCGAACTCCCAGACCGCGTCGACGAGCGCCGCCGCGGCGGCGATGCGCTCGACCTCGTACGGCGACTTGACGGCGCGCTGGCGCACGATCGCCCGGCCGACGTCCTCGGCCTCGGCCCCGGGCAGCAGCCCGATGAGCCGCTCGTAGGCGGCGACCGGCAGCACGTCGAGCTCGAGGCCGACGCGCCGCGGCAGGCCGCCGGCGGCCGCGCGGAGCGCGCCGGTCAGCGCCCGCGGCCCGTCGAGCTCGACCACGCGCTCGAGCGGCGACTCGCGCCGCGCGCGCTCGACGCTGCGCCGCACGAAGAGCGTCGCCTCCCCATCGGCCGGCACGTGCAGGTACGACTGCTGCACCGTGCCGCTGAGGTAGAAGAGGTCGGCGTTCTGCACGATGAGCGCGGCGTCGAGCTCGCGCTCGCGCAGCGTGGCCTGCAGGCGTGTGAGGCGGCCCTCGACCTCGGCGGCCGGGGTCGGCGTCGCGGCGGGCTCGACGAACGGCGGACCCGCCGCGGCGGGCGGTCGCGCGGCCATCCCGCGGCTCACAGGGGCAGGGTCGCGACCCGCAGCACGACCAGCGCGATGAGCCCCGCAGCGGTGATCGCGAAGATCCAGATCTCGCGCGGGCCGAGCGGCCCGCGCAGGCCGCGCTCGCCGAAGTGCATCAGCGCGGCGATCAGCGCGGCCCCGCCGACGAGGCCGCCGACGTGCCCCTGCCAGGAGATGTTCGGGATCGTGAACGTGATCACGAGGTTGAGGACGATGATGAACCCGAGGCTGCGCACGAGCTGCTGCGCCATCAGGTCGCGCCCGCGGTTCATGTAGGCGTAGGCGAAGAGCGCCCCGAAGAGACCGAAGATGGCGCCCGACGCCCCCACCGTCGCCGTGCCCGGCGCCGAGGCGGCGAGCACCAGCGCCGAGCCGGCGAAGCCGGAGAGGAAGTACAGCAGGGTGAAGCGCACCGAGCCGACGACGCGCTCGAGGTAGCCGCCGGCGATGTAGAGGGCCCACATGTTGAACAGGAGGTGGAAGACGCCGGCGTGGAGGAACATCGCCGTGAACAGGCGCCAGTACTCGTCGTTGAGCACGACCAGCGCGGGGACGAGGGCGCCGAACCCGCTCAGGGTGCCGTACCGCGGCAGCGGCGACCCCATCGCCTCCAGCAGGAGGTCGAGCGCGAAGACGACGACGTTGGCGGCCAGCAGGGCGCGCGTGACCGGAGCGCCGACGACCGCGCGCCCGCCCGTGGCCCAGCGCGAGCGCATCTGGTCGCGGGTGATGACGCGCGGCCGCGGCGACCCCGCCGACCCGGCCGACTGCTCCTTCATGCACTCGGGGCAGCGGAACCCGACCGCGGCCGGGATCATGCACTCGTAGCAGATCGGCCGGCCGCAGTTGGCGCACGACACGCCGGTCTCGCGGTCGTGGTGCCGGTAGCAGTACTGGACCTCGAGGTCGTCGGGCATGGCGAGGTCGAGATCGGGAGGCAGCTCGGACGGCGGCCCGGAGGGCGGTTCGGACGGCGGCTCGGGTGGCGGCCCGGAGGACGCCGGCGGCGTCGGGTGCTCGAAGTCGGTCATCGCGCCGCCCCGGCGGCGGCGGGGAGCCGCTCGAAGAGCTCGAGCAGCCAGCCGGGCAGGGCCACGGCACGGCCGGTCCCGGCGTCGACGCAGGCCAGCCGCGTCCAGCCGGTCGTGACCAGCTCGCCGTCGCGCGTCACCTCGTAGTCGAAGTCGAACGACGCCGGCCCGACGCGGCCCTTGACGAGCGTGACGTCGAGCAGGTCGTCGAGGCGCGCCGGTCGCCGGTAGCGCACGTGCGCCTCGATCACCGGCAGGTGGAAGCCGCGCGCCTCGACCTCGGTGATCGGGCAGCCGAGCTCGCGCAGCAGCTCGACGCGCGCGACCTCGAAGAACACGAGGTAGTTGGCGTAGTAGGCGACGCCGGCGGCGTCGGTGTCGGCATAGCGCACGCGCACCTGGGTCGTGAAGCGCGGCGCCTCGGGGGCATCCATGGATTCGAGTGTAGCACAGGGCCTCGGGACGACCCGCCCGGCTCCGGCAGTCGCCCTGCAGAGGCGCGCCAAAGGACGGGCGCGTCGCCGTCCCGGCGCCGGCCGGCGCAGGAGGCGAGACGGGGCGGCGGCGCTTCGTCGCCGGCGCGCGCAAGAGACGGGACGGGCGCGGCGCCGTCCTGCAGCGGAGACGGGACGGGCGCGGCGCCGGGGTGGCGCCGCGCCCGTCCGCGGTCCTACGCCGGCGCGGGCGCCGGCTGTGGTCTCGCTCAGGCGAAGGCGACCTTGGCGGCGTCGGTGAAGATGCCGAAGGCGATGTCCAGGTCCTCGTCGCTGAGGTTGAGCGGCGGGAGGAAGCGGACGCAGTTGCCGAAGGAGCCGGCGCCCATGAGGATCAGTTTCTGCTTGCTGCACTCGGCGATGAAGGCCTTGGCGACGGCGGCGTTGGGCTCCTTGGTGCCGGGCACGACGCACTCGATGGCGTCCATCAGGCCCTTGCCGCGCACCTCGCCGATGCAGGGGTGCTGCTTCTGCAGGTCGGTGAAGAAGCCGCGCAGCTTCTCGCCCTGCCGCGCCGCGTTCTCGAGCATCCCGTCTTCTTTCATCGCCTCGATGGTGGCGACGCCGGCGGCGCAGGCCACGGCGTTGCCGCCGTAGGTGCCGCCCATCGAGCCGGGCAGGCACTTGTCCCAGAGCTCGTGGCTCGCGGCGATGGCGCCGAGCGGGTAGCCGCTGGCGATGCCCTTGGCGATGGTGACGATGTCGGCCTTGACGCCGTACTGCTCCTGGCAGAACCAGGTGCCGGTGCGGCCGAAGCCGGCCTGGATCTCGTCGACGATCAGGCAGGCGCCGATCTCGTCGGCGATCTTGCGCAGCTCCTGCATGAACTCGGGCGTCGGCACGATGAAGCCGCCCTCGCCCTGGATCGGCTCGACGATGATGGCGGCGACGTCGTCGCCGTAGATCTCGGCCCGCAGCACGCGACGCACGTCGTCGAGGGCGTAGCAGGTCGGGTCTTCGCTGGCCGGCGTGCGGAACGGATAGCAGTAGCGCGCGTGGTACACGCACGGCACGAGCGGCTCGTGATGGCCGCGGTAGTGCACGGCGGAGTCGGTGAGCGCCATGGTGAGGTGCGTGCGCCCGTGGAAGGCGCCCTGGAAGGCGATGATGCCGGGGCGCCGCGTGGCCTGCTTGGCCAGCTTGATCGCGTTCTCGACCGCCTCGGCGCCCGAGTTGGCGAACATGACCTCGTCCATGCCCTCGGGCAGGAGGTCGGTGAGCTTCTCGGCCAGCTGGAGCATCGGGCCGTGGCGGTAGATGTTCATCTGCGCGTGCGGGACCTTGGCGGCCTGCTCCTGCACGGCCTTGACGACCTTGGGGTGGCAGTGGCCGGTGTTGACGACGGCGATGCCCATGACGAAGTCGAGCCACTTGCTGCCGTCGGTGGCGTAGACCCAGCTGCCCTCGGCGTGGTCGATGGTGATCGGCGCCACCGGCCCGAGGAAGTGGGGCATGTGCTGCATGTGGGCGGGCTTGTCTGCCATGGACCAAACCTCCGTAGAGAGCCTTCTGCCGGGACGACGCACATGATCGACCTCGGGGCCGCGACCGCGGGCGGGCGGCTGCGCCGTGGACCCTGTGCGCACGCGACGGACAGGGACCGAGCGGTACTCTAGCAGACCCTCTTCGCCGCCTCAGGACAAGGTCACCCGCGCGAGCCACTAATCACCCCCGCCGTTTGGACATTCCGTACAGTGCGCCGCGTTGACACGGCGTCTCACGTGGGGTAGATTGTGAATCGATTCACAGCGTTCGCTCTGTCACGAATCCAGAGCGGCCCGCGGACGAACGGGGAAGCCGGTGGTCTCACGCAAGACGGTCGCGCGCATGAGCAGGTATCGCCGCCTGCTCACCTCCCTGCATGCCGCCGGCACCGAGAGCATCTACTCGCACCAGCTGGCGCGCCACGCCGTCGTGAGCGCCCCGCAGGTGCGCCGCGACCTCATGGCGATCGGGTACTCCGGCAGTCCCAACAAGGGCTACGACGTCGCCGCCTGCATCGAGAGCATCTCGGCCTTCCTCGATGGAGCCGCGCGGCAGGACGTGTGCCTGGTCGGGGTCGGCAACCTGGGCCGCGCCGTCCTCTCCCACTTCGCCGAGGCCAGCCCGTCGGTGGCCATCGTCGCCGCTTTCGACAGCGACCCGGCCCTGGACGACACCGTCGTCCACGGCTGCCGCTGCTTCGCCGCCGGGCGCATGGAACAGCTGGTGCGCGACCTCGGCATCGAGATCGCCGTGCTCACGGTCCCCGGGGCGGCCGCCCAGGAGGTCGCCGACACCCTCGTGCGCGCCGGCGTGAAGAGCCTGATCTCGTTCGCCCCCACGCCCCTGCGGCTCCCGCGCGAGATCTTCGTCGAGTACATGGACATCACCGCGGCACTCGAGTCGGCGGCCTTCTTCGCCCGGCTCGGCGCCCAGACGAACGGCAACGGCGAAGCCGGCGAGGCCGAGCTCGCACCGATGGTGCGGCAGCTCGGCTCGCTGCTGGCGAGGAAGAGGATGAGACTCGAAGAGCTCGCGAAGGACATCGGGGCCCGCGTCGTCACGCCGGGCCACCCGGGTGGCACCGAGGTCACCCGCATCTACGCCGGCGACCGCGTCAGCGACCTCCTCAACGAGGCCTCCGACAAGACGCTGCTGGTGAGCAACCTGGCCAGCGTCCAGATGCTCCGCGTGGCGGAGCTGATGGACGTGCCCGGCATCTGCTTCGTCGGCGGCATCGAGCCCGGCGACGACGTGATCGAGCTGGCGCGCACCAACGGCACGCTGCTCATGGTCTCCCCCGTCGGGGTCTTCGAGACCTGCGGCCTGATCTACCGCTACCTCGGCGGCGAGGCTGAGCGGGGCGCGAACGGCGCTGCCGCGACCGGCGGCGCCGGCGGGCACGGCGCCCGGAGCGGGGGCTGAGGCCGGGCGTGCAGTACCTGACCTACACGATCCGCGGCAACGACTTCAACGAGGCGGGCGCCGCCTCACGCCTGGTGAAGGACCACCTCAAGCGCGTCGGCGCCGACCCCGAGGCGATCCGCCGCACGATGATCGCCGCCTACGAGGCCGAGATGAACGTCGTCATCCACGCCCATCGCGGGGTGCTCGAGGCGCGGCTCGGCGACTGCCGGGTCGACGTCGACGTCGTCGACGAGGGCCCCGGCATCCCCGACGTCGACGAGGCCCTGCGCGAAGGCTTCTCCACGGCCTCGTCCGAGGCCCGCGCGCTGGGCTTCGGAGCCGGCATGGGGCTGCCCAACATCCGGCGCAACAGCGACAGCCTCGAGATCGACACGACCCCGGGCAAGGGCACGCGGGTGAGCTTCAGCGTCAGCCTGAGGCCCGCCTGCCCCACCGACGTCGAGCGCCCGCGCTCGGTGGCCGTCGTGCCCGGGCGCTGCCGGCAGTGCCTGCGCTGCCTGGCCGCCTGCCCGACGGCCGCCCTTCGCGTGCGCGACGGCGAGCCCCTGCTGCTCGAGCACCTCTGCATCGACTGCACGGCCTGCGTCGCAGTCTGCGAGCCCGCCGCCCTGACGATCGACGAGACCGGCGGCGAGACCGAGCGCGCGACCGAGCTCGCCGCCCTGCCGCCGGCCTTCCTCGCCGGCTTCGGCGGCGAGGCGCCGCCGGCCGTCGTGGCCCGCGCCGTCGAGGCCTGCGGCTTCCCCCGCCTGGTCGCCGCCGACGGCTACGAACGTGCCCTGCGCGACGCCGTGCTCGCGACGGCGCGCGAGGCCGCGCCGAGCGGGGCGCACGCCGGCGAGCGGCCGCTGCCGCTGGTCTCGCCGGTCTGCCCCGCGGTCGTCAACCTCGTCGAGCTGCGCTTCCCCTCCCTGCTGCCCCATCTGGCGCCGTTCGCCTCCCCCTGGGAGGCTCTGCAGGACGAGACCGACGGCGCCTCGGCGACCTTCGTCGTCTCCTGCCCGAGCCAGCGCACGGCTCTGCTCGAGCGGCGCGCCAGCGGCCTGCGCGGCATCATGACCCCGGACCGCCTCAGGGAGCGCGTCGCGCCCCTGCTCGCCGGCCACGAGGCGGTCGCCGCGTCGTCCGGCCCGGCGCCCGCACCCGGCGGACCAGGCGCGACCACCCCGGCGACCGGCGGCCCGTCCGCCGCGATCCCGGTCGCCGACGCCTCGGCTCCGCCGGCCGACGCCGAAGCCGAGACGCTGGTCGTGACCGGCCTGCGACACGTGCTCCGCGTGCTGGAAGAGCTCGAGGACGGTCTGCTCGGCGACGTGCTCGCCGTGGAGCCCTACGTCTGCGACGGCGGCTGCTTCGGCTCGCCGCTGCTCGCCGAGGACGCCGCCGTCGCCACGCACCGCTGGCAG
>JAZBOM010000506.1:0-3916 GCA_036351205.1 Thermoleophilia bacterium
CTCGGGTGCCTCCGAGAGGCCGGCGTCGACGCAGGCCTCGCCGGCCACCTCGACCTTGCCCGAAGGCGTCGCCAGCGAATGCGCCTCGGGGTCGGCGGCGAAGTCCGCGAGGCCGATGCGTTCCTGATCGGCGGCCATGTAGATCCCCGTGCGCCGGAACTCGTCCGCGTTGGGGATCTCCGACGATGCGATGAACGCCCGCAGCCAGGCGTCCGCGTCCCTGCCCTCGGTGAACGCCTCTCCACATCCCATGAGGTCGGCGAGGTCGGCGAAGATCTCGTAGTCGGCGCGCGCCTGCCCCGGCGGCTCGGCGACCTTGTGCGAGAAGAGCAGGTAGTTCGCGGTCGTGAAGACGACGTCGGTGCGCTCGAGCCAGTGCGTGACCGGCAGCACGACGTCGCAGTGCCGCGCGGTCGCGGTCATGAACAGCTCGTGGCAGACGGAGAACTCGAGCGCCTCCATGGCGCGGATGCTCTTGGCGACGTCCGCGCCCTGGGTCACGTAGTTGCCGCCGACGTTGTACGCGGCCCGGAGGTCGACCGGGTACCCGCCGGCGCGCCCGCGCAGGACCGCGTCGGCCCAGTCGTTGGCCGGGAGACGCACTCCGGACGGATTCGGCCCCGCCTCGATGCCGGGCAGGTGGGGCTCCGGTAGCCCGTTCCAGTTCTGCGAGCCCGCGGAGCCGCCGAGCCGCCCGAGGTCGCCGCTCGCGATCTGCAGGGCGATCGCCAGGCGCACCGCCTCTTCCCCGCCCATCGTGCGCTGGATCGAGAGACCGGGGATCAGGGCGACGGGCCGGCGGCGCGCCCATTCGCGCGCCAGCGCGACGATGCGCGCCGCCGGCACCCCGCACACCCCCTCGGCCCACTCCGGCGCCGCAGCTTGCCCGGGCTCGAGGGCAACGACAGGGCCGGCCTGCCCTGCGGCGCGTGCGGCTTCGTCGCCTCTTCCGCCAGCGCCGCCGCCTTCGCTGCCTCGTCCAGCAGCGCCGCCGGCCTCGTCGCCTCGACGGGCGGCGCCTCCGCCCCCGGGGCCGCCGCCCGCCCCGAGCACCCGCCGCCGCAGCAGGTCGAACCCGGTCGCGTGCGCCGCGACGAAGGCCTCGTCGACCGTCCCGTCCGTGATCCACACGTACAGGATCGCGAGCATGAGCGCGCTGTCCGTGCCGGGGCGCACCGGCAGCCACTCGGTGCCGAGCTGCCTCGCCGTCGTGGTCCGGCGCGGGTCGATCACGATCACGGGCACCCCGCGCCGCCTCGCCTCGCGCACCCGCGCCCGCCACTCGCAGCCCATGATGCAGTCGACGAGGTTGGCGCCCCAGAGCACGATCATCCCGGAGTGCCGCAGCGTGGCCGGGTCGACGCCCGCCTTGCGCGTCCCCAGCACGACGCGTTCCACGTACGCCGACGCCGCCGAGCTGTAGGTCGAAGACTCCTCGACGCCGCCGCCGATCAGGTTGAGGAAACGCGGCAGGAGCTCGGCGGTGTTGTGCAGCGCGCCGCGACAGGAGCCGGAGCCGCCGAGGACGAGGACAGCGCCGTCCCCGTGTCGCTCGCGCACCGCCGTCAGCCCATCGGCGACGCGCGCGAGCGCCTCGCCCCAGCTCGTCTCACGGAACTGCCCCGACCCGCGCGGCCCGGTGCGCACGAGCGGCGCGGTCAGGCGCCCGGGCGCCTGCTGCTGGCGCCACGCCTGGTAGCCACGGATGCAGCCCTTGAGGTAGGCGCCGCCGGCCGGGTTGTCGGCGATGCGCACGACCCGGCCGCCCTCGACCGTGGCGAGCAGCGGGCAGCCGCCGCCGCAGTCGCGGTTGCAGGCGACCGGCAGGCGGCTCTCGCCGCCGGGCCGTGTCGCGCTCACGTCGCTCTCGGCATCGGGTCCATCGACGACGCGCATGCTAGCACGCGTCCGAGCCCGAGAGCCGCCTCAGGCCGCCCGTGCCTCCGGTCGCGGAACGAGCCCGAGCTGCTGCAGCATGGCGAGTCTGTCCGCCACGCCCCAGTGCTCGACGAGCTTGCCTTCACGCAGGCGCATCACATCGATGATGTCGATCTCGAAGCTCCTGCCCGTCGCCGGCCGACCCATGATGGGCTTCGTGTTGACCGCGCTCGCCCGCACGCGCGCCCACACGTTGTCGCCCACCGCAACGATGTCCTTGACGACCAGTCGCATGTCGGAGAATGACTCGTGGAGCCCCCTGATGGTGCGCTTGACGGCCTCGGGTCCTCGGCCTTCGACGCCGGCCTGATGCTCGACGAAGTCGGCCGCCACGTACTCGTCGACGACCGAGAGGTCGCCGCCGCCGAAGCCTCGCTCGAGCACGTCACGCACGATCTCGATGTTGCTCTGGGAGCTCATCGTGTCCTCCATCCTTGGCGTCTGATACCGGAGTGAATCTACCCGAATACTGCGAGGCGGTACGCCGGCGCCGTCATCACGCACGGAGGCGGACAGGGCCGTGGCGCGGGGCCGGACTCGGATCCGCCCCGTCGGTCGCTGGCTCCCACGGGCTGCCCGGTCGCAGATGACCCCGCACGTCGGTCAGGCGCACGGACGACGCGGGCGCGCGAGAGCGCCGCACCATGCCGCGCGGTGAGGTACCCTTGCCGGGTCACTCGCAGGCCATGGGTCGAAGACCATCCGCCGGGACCTGAAAGGGGATCACGTGGGTCGAGAGCGTGTCGCACGCGGAGACGGCAGCGCTGCCGACGCGAGGCCGCGGCGCCACGGCCTCGTCTGGATCCTGCTCGGCTTCCTCGTGCTGCAGGGCATCGGAGGCGTCTTCGGGGGCGTCGCCTTCGTCCTCGCCCCCGACGGCGACCTCCTGCGCATCCCGACGTCCTATCTCGAGGGCACGCCCTTCTCGGACTTCCTGATCCCGGGGCTGCTCCTGCTCACGGTGCTCGGCGTCTTCCCGCTGGTGGTCGCCGTGGGCCTCTGGCGCCGGCGTCCGTGGGCGTGGTTCGGCGCCTTCGCCGTCGGCTGCGGCCTCGTCATCTTCGAGCTCGTCGAGTACGCGCTGATCGGCCCCGACCCGCAGCAGTTGGTGTGGGGCTCGATCGGCGGGCTCATCGCCGTGCTCTGCATCGCGCCGTCGGTGCAGCGCTACAGCGGCGTCTGGTGGGGCCGGCTCGCCTGACCGGCGGCATCTCCGACCGCGCCGTCTGGCTGCAAGGCGGCGCCGTCGACCCGCGGCCTACGACGTCGCAGCCTCCGCCCGCCGCTTGATGCCCTGCAACATGACGCTCACGTTCGCCCAGTCGCCGAGCCCGATCACCGTCTCGACGAAGGGGTAGATCCACTTCGGCTCGTAGGCGACCCGGGCGCGGACGACGAGCCGCGTCGCCTGCCGCCTCTCCCCCGTCGGCAGCGACTCCTCCACGGGCTGCAGCACGAAGACCCAGCTGAAGTCGGAGGAGCGGACCGGCCCCCAGACGTGCCAGGTCGAGTGCAGCACGAGGTGGCTCGGCGGCTCGACCTCCTCCACCACGTACTTCGCCGTCCAGTCGGGGCTGTCGGGCACCATGTCGCCGACCTCGAGGCCCTGCAGCTCGGGGCGGATGGTCTCGGCGCTGTGCGGCCGCTCGCCCCACATCAGCTCGTCGAGCCAGTGCGGCGTGTACCAGCCGGCGCGCTCGGTCGGGTAGCCCATCTGGACGACCCAGGGCCACACCTCGGACGGCGGTGCCGCGATGGTGAGCGCCCGCGTGGACACCCAGTTCGGGGCGGAGACGATCCCGTCGCCGGGCAGGGCCTGGCGCGCTTCGTCGGGCGAGACGCCCGACCGGCGCGCCAGCCGGTGCACGGCCCACGCGGCCGCCGCCAGCGCCCCGACCGTGACGCACAGGGCTCGTTTGGACATCGTGCGGCTCCTTCGTCGGTCTCGATCCGTGCCCGCGAGTCTATCCGCAGCCCA
>JAZBOM010000507.1:0-5545 GCA_036351205.1 Thermoleophilia bacterium
AACGTAAGGAGGCCGCGCAGGCCGCGCCGTCCGTGTCGGGCGTCAGCATCTGCGGCAGCGGCCACGTCATGGGGGTCAAGAAATGACCGACGCACCAGACCCGGCGATGCAGCGCCGCCTCGGCGCCCTGCGCTGGTGGAACATCATCATCGGCCTCATCCTCGCCGCGCAGGCGGTTGTGATGGGCATCCTGATGAAGGACTTCTCGATCGACGTCACGGCGACGTACATGACCGGCCCGCCCGGCAGCCCGCAGGAGCTGATCGAGGTCTTCGGCCTGCCTATCGGTTGGGGCGTGCTCTCCTTCGTCATCATCTCGGCCGCGGCCCTGCTGCTCATGGGCACGGTCGCCTACGGCTGGTACACGCGCAATCTGCTCCAGAGCCGCAACTACGGGCGCTGGATCGAGTACTTCTTCAGCTCCTCGATCATGATCGTGCTCATCGCGATGCTCACCGGCATCACCGAGATCGTGGCGCTGCTCGCGATCTTCGGGGTCAACGCGAGCATGATCCTCTTCGGCCTGCTGCAGGAGAAGTACGAGCGGCCCGGCAGCGGCAACTGGCTGCCGTTCCTCTTCGGCTCGTTCGCCGGGATCATCCCCTGGATCGGCGTGGCGCTCTACGTGTGGGCGCCGGGCTCGGCCAGCGACGTCTCGCCGCCCGGTTTCGTGTACGGGATCATCATCACCCTCTTCCTGTTCTTCAACGTGTTCGCCATCAACATGCTGCTCCAGTACAAGAAGGTGGGGCCATGGCGCGACTACCTGTTCGGGGAGAAGGTGTACGTGCTCCTCAGCCTGACGGCGAAGTCGGCGCTGGCGTGGCAGGTGTTCTTCCCGGTGCTGATGGACTGAGCGCTCGCGCGAGTGACTTCTGAGTGAGACGAGAGGGCGGCGCGCCGAGGCGCGCCGCCCTCGCTCGCGTGCGGGTGCTCGCGGGCGGAGGCGGCGGGGGGCCGGCGTGCCGGCCGCCCGCCGCCCGTCAGCCTGGCACCCTTGTCGGCGGCGTCGCGTTCGCGTACAACCCCGAGAGACGGGCCGCGCGGGGGTATGGCCGCACGACGGCCCTGACGCGAGCGAGGGGTGGACGATGGCGGCTGAGGTCTTCTTCGCGTCGACGCTGGCCGCCGTGGGTCTGGCCTACGTCTGGCTGCTGCACCGGGCACGCTGCGGCGTATGGTTCGGCGCGCCCTACGTGCGCGACCCCGACGCGATCGGGCTACCGCCCGCCGTGTGCGGCTGGCTGCTGCGCAAGCTGACGGTCGACCGCGACGACCTCACGTCGACCCTGCTCGACCTCGTGAGCCGGCGCGTGGTCAAGCTCAAGCGCACGGACGAGGACGGCCGCTTGGTCGAGCTCATCCCCAGGGACCCGGGCACCGCCGCCCTGCGCTACGTGCTCGTCCTCGACCGCGGCCGCGCCGTCGAGCTGTGGCCGCACGAGCGCGCCCTGCTGGGCCTGCTCTTCGGGCAGGTCGGGGCAGGGCGCCCGATGCTGACCATGGACGCGATCAGGGAGTTCGCCCGACGGGAGCCGGAGCGCTTCGCCACGAGCCTGTCAGAGTGCGCGCAGAAGACGATCGAGACGGCCTCGGAGCTCGGTATCCCGACCGACCGTCGCGCCTTCGACAACCTGGACATCGCCGTCTGGTTCGTGCTCGTCGTGACGCTCGACGGTCTCTTCGGTTCGCTCATGACGGGCAACATCGTGTTCATCGCCGTGGCCATTCTCATGGCCGTCCTCATGATCGTTCACCTGCGGCTGCTGGTCGTGCCGCCGCCGGAGGCGCGGGACGCGTACGTCGCGTGCCTCGGCCTGCGGCGCTTCCTGCGTGACTCCCTCGCGACCGCGAAGTCGCTGAGACCGGAGGCGGTCGAGCTCTGGGAGCGCTACCTCGTGTACGCGACGGCGTTCAACATGGCGAAGGACGTCGAGCGGGCACTGCAGGTGCCGCGCCTCCACGCCGTGAGGTCTGCGCTCGGGCTCGACAGCCCCTTCTGGACGCCGTCGGACACCGCGATAGCGTCGAACTCGCCGACGCGCGCGTTCGAGAGGATGATGGAGGACGAGCAGGCCCCGGCTGCCGCCGGCCCGCCTCCGCGCTAGACTCTCCGGGTGAACCTGTCCCGGCCCGAGACTTTCGACGATCTCCGGCGCCGGCGCTGGCAGCTCCTTGCCCTGAGCAGCGTCGGCGCCTTCATGGGGCCGCTCGACGGGTCGATCGTCGCCGTCGCCTTGCCGGCGATCGGCGCCGACCTCGACCTCAGCTTCAGCGTCTCGCTCTGGGTGCAGGCCGTCTACCTGCTGGCGATGGCGGTGTTGCTGATCCCGCTGGGCCGGCTGGCCGACCATCACGGGCGCGTGCGCTTCTACCTGATCGGTATCGCGATCTTCACGGTGGGCTCGCTGCTCGCCGCGCTGAGCGTGAGCGGCACGTTGCTGATCGGCAGCCGCGTGCTGCAGGCCGTGGGGGCCGCGCTGCTCTCGGCGACGGCGGCCGCGATCGTCGTCGCCGTCTTCCCGCGCGAGGAGCGCGGCCGCGCCCTCGGCATCAACGTCGCCGCCGTCTATCTCGGCCTGAGTGTGGGGCCGCCGCTCGGCGGCTTCCTCGCCGACGGGCTGGGCTGGCGCTGGATCTTCCTCGTGAACCTGCCGATCGGCCTGCTCGTCCTGCTGTGGGGCTGGCGGCTGCTGCCGAGGACCGAGCGGGCGACGGCGCGGGCGCCGCGCCCCGACGTCGCCGGCGCGGCGCTGCTCGCCGTCGCCCTCAGCGCCCTGCTCGTGCCGCTCACCTTCGCGGGGCAGTGGGGCTGGTCGTCGTCCAGCACGCTCGGCCCGCTCGCCCTCTCGGTGGTCGCCTTCGCCGCCTTCGTCGCCACCGAGCGGCGCGTCCGCGACCCGGTCGTCGACCTCGGTCTCCTGGGCCACAACCGGCTGTTCGCGGCGGCCAACGGCGCCGCCCTGCTCAACTACCTGGCGCTGACGGCGGTGGGCGTGCTCACGGTCGTCTACCTGCAGATCGTGCAGGGGCGCTCGGCGACGGAGACCGGCTGGATACTGCTGGCGCAGCCGCTCATGCAGGCGACCCTGAGCCCGCTCAGCGGGAGGCTGAGCGACCGCGTGGGGTCGCGGCTGCTGACGACTGCGGGCATGCTGCTGACGGCGGCCGGGATGGCGCTGCTGGCGACGCTGGGCGAGGACACCGGCATGGTCGCCGTCCTCGCCATGCTCGCCCTCGTCGGCGTCGGCATGGCCGCCTTCAGCGCCCCCAACGCGAGCGCCATCATGGGCAGCGTCGCGCCGCGCGAACTGGGGCTCGCCAGCGCCTTCCTCGCCACCATGCGCGTGACCGGGCAGGCGCTCAGCGTCGCCGTCCTGGGCGGCATCGCCGCCAGCCAGCTCGGCCGCGTCGGTGGCCGGCTGCTCTTCTCGTCGGCGCGCAGCGGGGAGCTCGCCGTGTCGGCGGAGCGTATCGCCGACGACTACCTGCGCGGCTACCGATATGCCATGCTGACGGGAGCCGCGCTCGCCCTCGTGGGCGCGGCCGTGTCGTTGACGCGCGGGGCGCACACGCCGTCCGGCCCGGGCGGCGGGAGGCCCGCCGGCGACGCGGGCGGTGCCGGCGGGCAGGGGGCGCCGGACGTCGCACGCAGCGCACCGACCGTGCGGGGAGAGGGCTGAGATGTCGAAGGTCATCAGCGCGGGGCTGCTCATCTACCGGTGGCGACCGGAGCCCGGCGCGCGCGCCGGCGATCCTCCCAACGGGCGGCGTCTCGAGACCCTTCTCGTCCACCCCGGCGGCCCCTACTTCGTCAAGCGGGAGATCGGCGTGTGGAGCATCCCCAAGGGACAGGTCGACCCCGGTGAGGACCGCCTCGTGGCGGCGCGTCGCGAGTGTCGCGAGGAGACGGGCTACGAGCCGGAGGGTCCCTTCACGCCGCTCGGCGGCGTCAAGTACAAGAACCACAAAGTCGTGTACGCCTGGGCCGTCGAGGGCGACTTCGACCCCTCCGACCTCGTGAGCATCACCTTCGAGATGGTCTGGCCGCCACGTTCTGGCAAGGTCGTCGACGTGCCCGAGGTCGACCGCGCGGCGTGGTTCGGCCTCGTCTCGGCGCGCGCCGCGATCGTGCCGTCGCAGCGGCGCTTCATCGACGACCTCGAGGCGCTCGTGTCGCCGTCGCGCGAGGTGGAGGGCGAAGGCCGGGCGGACGACGGCGAAACGGTCTCGGACTGACCGCCGCGACGGTCCCGGGCTGACCGCCGCTTCTCAGCGGCGTATCATTGTCGTCCGGCGCGCCGCGGGTCTGGGCGCCGGCAGCCCGACCCCACGACCGCGAGGACGCCCGTGCCGCTCTGGCCGACCCCGAACATCATCACGCTCGGCGCGCACGACCTCGACGCCCTGCGCGCCTTCTACAGCCGGCTCGGCTGGGAGGAGGCGCCGGTCGCCGCGCCCGGCTGGGCGTCGTTCGAGATCGGCGGCGCGCTGCTCACGCTCTTCCCGTTCGAGGACACCTCTGGCGAGTGGTGCCGCGCGATGCCGGTCGGCACCGCCGCCGGCTCCGCCGACGGCGGCTTCGCCGGCCTCACCATCGCCCTGAGCGTGGACTTCGACGAGGACGTCGACATGCACCTCGAGATGGCGCGCGCGGCCGGCGCGACGG
Organism: Thermoleophilia bacterium; assembly: GCA_036351205.1. Classification (GTDB taxonomy): domain Bacteria; phylum Actinomycetota; class Thermoleophilia; order UBA2241; family UBA2241; genus UBA2241. The sequence goes on from JAZBOM010000507.1 coordinate 4,670, forward strand.
TGCTCAAGGAGCCGGAGGTCGCGGCGTGGGGCGCGCGCAGCGCCTACTTCGCCGACCCCGAGGGCAACGTCTGGGAGATCGCCTGCCGGCCCGATCCGTCGATCGACGACCTGATGGCGGAGGCGCCGGAGCTCTGACCGCGCTCCGCGCCGAGGCATAGCGCCCCGGCGGGGCGGGCACGGTAGGGAAGTCGGGGGCGACCGGCGTCGGGAGGGCGCACGCCGTGGGACGCGCAGACATCTACGCCATGCTGATCCTGCTCGCCGGCGCCGTTGCGTACGCGCTGGTCTGGCTCTGGCCGTCGCGCCCCTTCCGCCCCTCCGACCCGGGTCCGCCGGTCAGCGACCCCGATGGGGTCGGCGTGGCGCCCGCCGTCTGCGGCTTCCTCCTTCGCGGATGCCGCCAGGCCGACGCCGACTTCACGACCACTCTGCTCGACCTGATCGACAGGGGGGTCGTCGAAGTGAGTCCCCAGCCCGGCGATCGCGACGACCAGCTCCTCACGCTGCACAGCGGGCGGCTCGAGGCCGTCTGGCCCCACGAGGACGCCCTGCTGCGCCTCCTCTTCGAGGTCGCCGGCGAGCACGAGGCCGTCACCCTCAGGGGCTTCGACCGCTTCGCCCGCGAGCGGCGGCGCGAGTACGAGCGCGGCCTCGACGACTTCCGCCGCGCGTTCGCCGAGGCGACCCTGGGTTTGCAGGGCGAGCCGCTGGGCACGTTCACGATCCCGGTGAGCTTCGTGATCCCCGTCCTCGTGGTCTGGGCCAGCGTCTACTCGGTCGCCTGGGCCGACACCATCGTCTACCTGGTGAGCGCCTGCGCCCTGGCGGCGCTGATGTTCATGCACGCCGCGATCATGTTCCGGAGGATCACGGA
>JAZBOM010000508.1:0-2298 GCA_036351205.1 Thermoleophilia bacterium
CAGCTCCGCCCGCCCGCCACCCGCCGCCCGCCCGCCGCTCGCCCGCCCGGCCGCCCGCGTCCTGCCGGCCCGGCCGCGTCCCGCCCGCCGTTCCCGAGACCACCTCCCGTCGGCCGTTCGTACGTCGGCCTCGCGGACGTGTCGCAGGCGCCGTCGGCCGCCGCCCGCGTTCGTTCCTCGCGGTCCGGGGGAAGGAGGCCGGAGGGAAGGACGCCGACGAGAGGAGGTTCGCGCATGGTCGACACGAGGCGCATCGACGACTGGCTCGATCGCTACCGCGGGGCCTGGACGACCGACGACCCCGCCGAGATCGGCCGGCTCTTCGCCGACGACGTGCGCTACTTCACCGCGCCGTTCGCCGAGCCGCTCGAGGGCATCGACGAGGTCACCGCCTACTGGCTCGGCGAGGCGGAGTCCGGCATCGCCTGGAGCTTCGAGTACGAGGTGCTCGCGAGCGAAGGCGACCTCTTCGTGGTCCGCGCCGTGACGCGCTACCCCGCGGGCACCCGGGACGCGGGCGGACGCCGCGAGGTGTTCCACAACCTGTGGCTCGTCACCATGACCGACGACGGACGCGCCCGCGAGTTCGTCGAGTACTTCATGCTCGCGCCGGAGGACGACGCGTGACGGCGCGGCTCGGATGACGGCCTCAGACGCCGCTTGATACCCTCGCCTGGCGTGATGAGGGCGACGGCACGGGTGGACGGGACGGTGAACGCTGCAGCGACGACGAGTCACGACGGGGCGGCGCCCCTGAGGGTGTCGCGCGCCGCCCTCTGGCTCGTCGGTCTCATCGTGGTGCTGACCCTCGTGGCCGCCGGCACCGGACTCTTCTGGACGGACGACGGGCAGCCCTACGACTTCACGACCCTGCGCGACGAGACGGCGGAGATCGACGGACGGGGCCTGTACCGCCACGACACGGTCTTCGCTGCGGCCGGCTACCGAGCCGTCGACGCCACGCTGCTCTTCTTCGGGCTGCCTGCTCTCATCGTGTGCGCTCTGCTCTACCGTCGCGCTTCGCTGCGCGCCGGGCTGCTGCTGAGCGGCGTCCTCGCCTACTTCCTCTACGCCTATCTGTCGTACGCCGTCGGCGCCGCTTTCAACGGCCTCTTCCTCGCCTACGTCGCCCTCTTCTCGGCGAGCTTCTTCGCTCTCACCCTCGTCTTCACATCGATCGAGCTTCGGGCGCTCCCGGCGGCGACCCTCGAGCGCCTGCCGCGCCGCGGGCCGGGCCTCTTCATGCTGGCTGCCGGTGGGGTCACGAGCGTCGTCTGGCTCGCGCCCCTGCTGGCGGCGATGCTCGACGGCCGGCCGCCCGACCTCCTGGACAGCTACACGACCATAGTCACCGACGCCGTCGACCTGGCCCTGATCACGCCGGCGGCGCTGCTCGCCGGGCTGCTCATGCTGCGCCGCGATCCGCTCGGGTACCGCATCGCCTTCCCGCTGCTCGGCATCATCCTGCTGCTCGTGCCGCAGATCGCGCTGGGGACGCTCTTCCAGATGGACGCCGGGATCGACTTCACGGCGGGGGAGGCGATCGGGCCCATCAGCGGCTTCGTCGTGCTGGGCCTTCTCGCGGTCTGGGTGACGGTGGCGGTCCTGCGGCGGCTGCCGGGTGGCGCCGGCCCCGCGCGACGCGCGAACGACTGACCGCACGCCGCGGCGCAGCCTCCCTCCCGACCGCCGCGCGCACGACCGCGTCGCATCCCGTGTTCCTTCCGCGGCGGCACGACCGCGCCGCATCCCGTACACTGGCGGCCGGTCCGTCGCGGCAGCGGCGGCACGAGTGGCCCGACGGCACGAGCGACACTGACGGCCCCGCAGGCGGCACGCCGCGACGGCGACATCATCGACGAGGTGAGGAATGGCTGAGCACGAGACGCAGGGCGGAGCGACCAGGCGGCAGGCGACGCTGCCCGACGAGCGCGGGTACTTCGGCGAGTACGGCGGGCAGTACCTGCCGCCCCAGCTCGAGGAGCCCTTCGCCGAGATCGTGCAGGCGTACCACGAGATCGAGAACGACGCCGCCTTCATCGCCGAACTGCGCTACCTGCGGAAGCACTTCCAGGGCCGGCCGACGCCCGTCTACCACGCGCGCACGCTCTCGCTGGCCAACGGCGGGGCGCAGATCTACCTCAAGCGCGAAGACCTCAACCACACCGGCGCCCACAAGCTCAACCACTGCATGGGCGAGGGGCTGCTCGCCAAGTACATGGGCAAGAAGAAGCTCATCGCCGAGACCGGCGCCGGCCAGCACGGCGTCGCCCTGGCCACCGCGGCCGCTCACTTCGG
>JAZBOM010000509.1:0-4531 GCA_036351205.1 Thermoleophilia bacterium
AGGCGAGGGTCGAGGCCATCAAGTCGCGCATCGTCGCGGGCGAGCACAGCGCCCTCTGCCGTCGCCTGGGTCTGGGCGAGCACGAAGACACGCTGAGTCGAGCGCATCGCGATCTGCCGCGCCTGCCTCGTGCGACCATCACGGCAGCCGCCACTGCCTACGAGCGCGGTCTCCTGACGGTCGAGCAGATCGCGCGACTTCTCGAGGTCGACCCGCATCGCATGCAGTCCGAGTTCGACCGTCGCGGCATTCAAGCCGGACGGCACGAACCCGACTACTGAGCCCGCATGCGCTCGCAGTCGGCAGCGGAGCTTCTGCTCGACGCCACCGTGCTCTGCCGCTTCGCCGACCACGGGCTGCTCTCCGAGTTGCGTGGCTACCTGGGCGACCGTGCCCGCATCACGCGTGAGGTCGAGCGCGAGCTGCTTCGCCTCGCAGATGCCGGGGAGTTCAGCCAGCTGCATGACCATCTCGCCGGCAACGGGCCGGTCGCACGAGCGCAAGGCAAGTGGCCCAAGCACACCAAGAACCTGCCCGATGGTCTGAAGCCCGAGTTCGCGAGGATCCTCGGCCTGAAGCACTCGCTCGGTGAGCACGAGCGAGCCCACGCGGGTGAGATCGCCACGGTGCTCATGGCTGTGCACCGCCGAACGAGCCTGGTCCTCATTGATGACAACTGGGGCAGCGACCTCGCGAGGAAGACGTACGGCCTCGAGGTCATGTCGACCGCACGGCTTGTCCTCGAGATGGTGGTCGCCGGCGCCCTTGCCGAGGATGAGGGCTTCGCCGTCTATGACAGCGCCACGCCTCGCGAGGTCGGGCGCCTGCGATACGAGGCGGGCCTGCGGCGCCTCCGGTCGGAGTGCTCGTGAGCGGGCCGGCAGCGCCGCGCCGGTCGCGCCTGCGTCGGGCCGGCTCCTGCGTCTCTGGCTCGACCCTGCCCGCCCTGCCCGGCGTCACCTGCTCCATCCGGGCCTCCTTGTACGCTGGCGACTGTCGCTCCGTCCGGGCCGGCTGCTAGCCTCGCGTCTGAGTCGGCATCGACCTCCTGGAGGTTTCCACAACGCGCCACATCATCCATCGCGGCCGTGACGAGATCGGCGGCATGTGCATCGAGGTGGCCGCCGACGACGGCACGCGCGTGCTCCTCGACCTCGGCATGCCGCTCCAGGCGCCGGACGGCGGCGACTTCCCGCGCGACACGCCGCAGCGGCCGACCGAGGAGCTGCTCGCCGAGGGCGTGCTGCGCGACATCCCTGGCGTCTACCCGCACGACCCGACGGCGCCTGGCGTCGCTGCCATCATCCTCACCCACTCGCACCTCGACCACTACGGCCTCGCGCATCACGCGCACCCCGCGATCCCCGTGTACGGCAGCGAGGGCACGGTCGCGATCCTCGAGGTGGGGAGGGTGTTCTTCCCCCAGGCGAAGCTGCCCGCCGACCTGCGGCGCTTCCCGGCGGGGGAGACGCTGCACTTCAGCGGCGATCGCGTGATTGACGGCGACGCCGTAATCGGCCGCGGCACCGGCGGGCTCACCGTGACCGCCATCCCCGTCGATCACGCGGCGCCGGACTCGCGCGCGCTCCTCGTCGAGGCCGACGGCGAGCGTCTGCTCTACACCGGCGACCTGCGCGCCCACGGACGCACCGGCTTCCGCTTCGAGAACCTGCTCGCCGACGAGCGCGTGCGCGGCGTCGACTGGCTGCTGGTCGAAGGGACGACCTTGGGCGCTGGCGGCGGCACGCACGGGCTGCGCTCGGAGGCCGCGGTCGAGGAGGCGCTCGTCGAGCTCGCCCGGGGCGGCAGCGGAGGACCGCGCGGACGAGGCGCCGCCGGACTGCGCGGAAGCGGCGACACCGGCAGGCGTACCGAAGTCGAGGCCGCCGGCAAGCTCGTCGCCGTCGCCGCCTCGGGCCAGAACCTCGACCGCCTCGTCTCCTGCTTCCGCGCCGCGAAGCGCAGCGGACGCCAGCTCGTCGTCGACGCCTACCAGGCGTACGTCCTGATGCAGCTCGCGCCGCTCTCGCCCAACATCCCGCAGGTCGACTGGGACGGGGTGCGGGTCAACTTCCCGCCGTCGCAGGTCGCGAAGCTGAAGGACGCCGGCCTCTTCGACCTCGCTCGCCAGATGAGCCGGCAGGGATACGTGTCGAGCACTGAGCTGGCCGCCCATCCGGGGCGCTTCCTCATATGCACGCGCGGCAGCTACGGCGTGACGAAGCTCTTCGACAAGGTGGGGTCGGAGAACGTCACCCTCGTCTGGTCGATGTGGCGCGGCTACTGGGAGCGCCAGGAGCAGGCGACGACCCGGCAGCGCAGCATGCGGGAGTGGGCCACGCGCCACGCCGCTGAGGTGCACTTCGTGCACAGCGGCGGCCACGCGTGGCCCGACGACCTCGCCCGGCTCGTGAGGGCGCTCGCGCCGAAGCACGAGCCGGTCTGGGTGCACACGGACGCCGCGCTGCCCTGAGGGGCGGGGCGCCGCGCCGCGTCCATCGTCCCCTCACGAAGACGATCGTCATCGTTGTGTGTGGAGCGCACACCGGCCACGCTGACGGTGCGCGGCCGAGGGAGCCTCTCTCACGTGATCATTGTCGTTCGGCCCTACTTCGCATTCGGAAGTGCATCATTTGTGGTACACTCTCGGCATACCGCCGACGCAAGACGGCGGCAAGACGCCGGTCCTGCGCGTCGTCTTCTATCGCACAGGATCGGGCAGAGAACCGGTGCGAGACTGGCTGCTGGAGCTGAAGCGTGAGGACCGCAGGACCATCGGTGGCGACATCAAGACCGCCCAGTACGGCTGGCCCCTCGGCATGCCGCTGGTCCGCAAGCTCGCGACGGGTCTCTGGGAGCTGCGGTCGCGCATCCGCGGGGGGACTGCACGAGTCATGTTCACGGTCGAGGGCGACGTGATGGTCCTCCTTCACGGTTTCGTGAAGCAGTCGAGGAGGACCCCGGCGACCGAGCTCGAGACGGCGCGCCGGCGTCTGGCGACCCTGCGAGGAGCACCATGATCGACGAGCGGCACATCGGCGGCGACTTCGACGACTTCCTGCGCGAACAGGGCCTCCTGGACGACGCCGAGGCCACCGCGGCCAAGCGCGTCGTCGCCTACCAGATCGGGCAGGAGATGAAGCGCGCGCGCCTCACGAAGTCGGAGATGGCGAAGCGCATGAAGACGAGCCGGCCCGCGGTCGACCGCCTGCTCGACCCGCGGAACCGCTCGGTCACGCTCTCGACGCTGGAGCGCGCCGCCGCCGCGGTCGGCAAGCGGCTCAAGATCGATCTGATGTAGCGCCGGGTCGCACGCCCCCTCCGGGGCGTGGCGCTGTCTGGCGACCGTCGCGACGTGCGCGTCTCTGACTTCGATTCAAGGCGGTGCCGGCAGGACTTCGCACCGCCGTGGCGCACTCTGAGCATGATGCCGATACTGTGCTCATGAAGGCCCGACGTGACGTGATCCCGTGATGCTCGGCACTGCGCCCTGCCCGCGATGCGCCTGATCCCGCCGACGATCCTGCCGGAGACGCCGAGCGACGGCGAGAAGCTCGTCTTCGGGCTTCTCGCCGCGGACTCGGCGCAGTCCGGCCTCGACACCTCCGGCTGGACCGTCCTCCACTCGCTCGACGTCGCCAACCATCGGCGCCAGCAGCAGGGCGAGATCGACTTCGCCTGCGTCGTGCCGGGGCGCGGCGTCCTCTGCCTCGAGGTCAAGGGCTGCCACCGGCTGAGCCGCGGGCGCGGTCTCTGGTACTACGGCGCGGGCGCCGAAGGCGATCCGCGCGGCCCCTTCAAGCAGGCCTCCGAGGCGATGCACAGCCTGCGCGACCGACTCGTCCACCAGCGCCCGCACCTCAAGCGCGTCCCCTTCCAGTCGGCGGTCTGCTTCCCCTTCCTCGACTTCACCGAGACCAGCGAGGAGTGGCACGATTGGCAGGTCGTCGACCGCCGCGCCCTCGACGCGCGGCCCGTCAACGACCTCGTCGCCGCCGTCCTCGACCGCGCCCGCGAGCGCGCCGTCGAGCTGCGCATGCCGTGGTTCGACCCCTCCGCCGGCGAGCCCACCGCCGCGCAGTGCGACGAGATCGTCCGCACGCTGCGCGGCGACTTCGAGTTCTACGAGAGCCCGAAGGCGCGCGCCCGGCGCCTCGACGAGGAGGTCCGCCGCTTCACCGAGGAGCAGTTCGCCGTGCTCGACCAGTTCGCCCGCAACCCGCGCGTCATCGTCGACGGCTCGGCCGGCACCGGCAAGACCGTGCTCGCCATCGAGCAGGCCCGCCGCAGCGTCGCCGCCGGCCGCCGCGTGCTCCTCCTCTGCTTCAACCGCCCCCTCGCCAAGTGGCTCGCGGAAGAGACCAGGGAGGCGGACGACGCCGGGAGGCCCGGGGGGACCGCGGGGACGACGGTGCTCACCATCCACGAGTACATGCGGCGCCTGGTCGACGTGGAGTTCACGGAGGAGCGACTTCACCGGAGCGCCTTCTGGAAGGAGGAGCTGCCCGCGCTGGCGCTCGAGCGGCTGCTC
>JAZBOM010000510.1:0-4348 GCA_036351205.1 Thermoleophilia bacterium
GCGGACCAGGTCTGACCGCGGAGGACGCAGGCGCGCGTTCGCCGCGAGATGTCTCTGCGGGGAGAGGCGGATGCCCCGCCGGGCGATCGGAGGCCTCGCCGCTCACGCGTCGCCGGCGGCCAGTCGCCGATGCAGAGCGATGACCTCGTCGAGGTGGCGGTCGACGTCGTCGGGCAGCGGCTTCACCTCGTGGGTCGCCAGCAGCTCGCGCGCCCGTTCGAGCGCGTCCTGGACGAGTGTGCGGCCGTGGGACGCCTCGAACGTGTCCCGGCGCAGGACGCCGGGCGTCCAGACGTCACGTGCGTGCCGACGCGTGCTGCGCCGCCCCAGATAGTGACCGCCCGAGCCCACGGCGCGGATGTCGTCGAGAAGACAGCTGGCGGCATCGAACGATGTCCGACGTACTCGCTCCTTGACCAGACCGGCGGCGTCATGGTGCAGGACGATCGTCGCCAGGCTCGTCGTCTGGGCGCCGTCGATGCAGCCCAGTCCGACGAGCGAGTCGGCGCCCAGAAGCGCATCGAGGACGCCTTTCGCTTCGATGCCGTCCTGGAAGTCGGGGGCCTTGGCGTCGCTGCCGATGCCGCCGCCCTGCGTGGGCAGGCCGTAGTGGCGCTTGCTCATCTCGATGCAGGCGAGCGAGGCGGCTTCGCCCTCGGGCGTGGCGCCGAGGTAGCGTCCGCTGCGGAGGTCGGCGGAAGCCGGCTCCGGCGAAGCGATCAGGGGGCAGCCGGGCGCCGCGAGCTGGAGGAGCACCACCGTCGAGAGCAGCTCGGCCAGCGTGATGACGGTGACGCCGGCCACGGTGATCGGCGCCGTCGTGCCCATCAGCGGCATGGGCATGATCGCGATCGGCACGCCGGCGCGGGCAAGGCCGATGCTCGCTTCGGTCATGGGGCCGTCGTGGGCGAGCGGCGCGACGGTGCAGTTGATCGTCGAGAAGATCGGCCGCTCGGCGACCGGCGCGCCGCCCACGGCGGCGAACATCTCGAGCAGGGGTGCCACGTACTCCGGCCCGCGCACTTCGTCCTGCACGTGCTTCGCGGACGAACGGAACGCGATCGCCTCGATCTCGAGGTTGGCCGTCAGCGGGTCGAGGTCGCGGGCCGAGAGCGTGGGCCACACGTAGTCGGCGTCGGGCAGGGCGTCGAAGAGGCGCATGATCGTGCGCAGGTCGTCGGCGCTGCCCTCGTGGCGCTCGCCGGTCTCGTCGTCGAGGATGTACGTCGCCGTGCCGTCGGTGGTGAAGTTCAGGCTGCCGTCACCGAGGACCACGTCGTGGGCTGGGTCGCGGGCCGCGAGCAGCACCCGGCGCGGCGCCGTCTCGAGGCAGCGCTCGACCAGCTCTCGCGGCAGCCGCGCCGAGAGGCGGTCGCGGTCGAGGACCGCTCCCGTCCCCTCGAGCAGCTCCATGGCTGCGGGTGTGTTGTAGGCGATGCCCACCTCTTCGAGCACGGTCAGCGTCTGCTCGTGCAGCGTGCTGCGCTCTGCGTCCGTCAGCAGGCGCATGGCTGTCTCGGCCATCAGGGTCATCTCCTTGTGTCGGTCCGTTCCGGGCCGGGCTCTCTCCTTCCCGGGATCCTGCGTGCCCGGGTTCCGACGCACCGCTCTGGAGCTCGCCTTGAGCCGTGTTCCCGGCCGGCCCGCTCGACGGTCGTCCGCATCTGCCGCTCGACGTCCTTGTCGAGCGGCTCACGCCGGGGCCGTCGAGCAGCTCGCAGGTCCGTCGGAGGGCGCGCTCGCAGAGCTCGGTCCCGTTGGCAGTGCCGCCTGGCGAGACAGCTCGCCCAGGTCGATCTCCTCCTCCATGTCGGTGTCGGTCGCCACGTCGAAGCGACACGTGCCGGTCGCGAGGCAGGCGTGCACATGTCCGCCACCTCCCTCGGCCGCCACCAGGTCCCGAAGACCGAGCGGCCTGTCGTCCGGGACATCCCGTGCCGACTCCGACCATCATATCGGGCTTCCGCAGGTCGCAGGCAGCCGAGGCCAGCGGCGGATCGCTTCGTCGTGTTGGCGATTCTGAGTCCCGCAGACGCGACGCCGACGCGCTCTTCGCGCGACTCCTCGCGCGTGGCCTCATCGTGCGCTCCGGATCCGACTGGGGTCTCGAGAGGTTCCTGCGGGTCGGCACCGGTCGCCCCGAGCAGGATGAGCTCGCCGTGAACCTGCTGGAGGAAGAATCGCGGGACGGCGCGAGGCCACGCACGAGCAGACATTCTCCCCCTCATTCGGTCCCCATGCGGTGTGAATCCTCGCGGCGGCTGGGTACAGCGTGGACTGTGACCATGGTCACGGGAGCGGGGCCGGTGCCGGCATCGTGGGGTACGCGCCGCGGACGTGCCCGTTGCCGGCCACGTCCGCGTCTGGCCGGTCGAAAACGTGCAGGATGGTTGCCGCTGCGGCAACGAGCCCGGTGGAGAAAGGGGTCGGCAGTGCCGAAGCTGCTTCGGGTGGATCTGACCGAGGGATCCTCGCGGGAAGAGACGATTCGCGAGGAGATCGCCCTCGACTATCTGGGGCCGAAGGGCATCTGTTCGCGCTACCTGCTCGAGGAGGTGCCGCCCACGGCAGATCCGTTGAGTCCGGCCAACAAGATGGTCTTCTCCTGTGGCCCACTCTCGGGGAGCGTGATGCCGGGCACCGATCGCTTCGGCGTCTACTTCATCTCCCCGCTCACCGGAGGCTACGGCGAGTCCACGTCGGGCGGCCGTCTGGCCACTCAGTTCGCACGCACCGGCTACCGCATGCTGATCGTCGAGGGCAGCTCACCTCGCCCGGTCTTCCTTGAGGTCTCGCCGGCGGGGGCGACCATCCACGATGCGGACGACGTCTGGGGGAGCGACGTCTTCGCGACTGAGACTGCGCTCCTGGCCAGTGTCGGCGTCAAGGGCGCGAGAGCGACCGTGGTCGGACCGGCGGGGGAGAACCTCGTTCGTTTCGCCTGCATGATCAATGACAGGACCCACGTTCTCGGCCGCGGTGGTGTGGGGGCGGTGGCGGGCTCGAAGCACCTCAAGGGGATCGTCTTCCACGGGTCCGCGGAAGTCGAGTTCGTCCGCCCGGATGCCGTCAAGGCTCTGGCGCGGGAGATGATCGACACCGCCCGAGATCATCCCGCCGCCGAATCCTTCCAGCGTTTCGGAACGCTCGCCGTGGTGTCGTTGACCAACCGGCTCGACATGTTCCCGACGCGCTACTGGCAGGAGGGGCACCTCGACGGTTGGGAGACCACGATCGGCCCCGACCTGATGGTCGAGCGCTACAAGGTACGAAACACCTCGTGTCCGCCCTGCGTTCTGCACTGCGGCAACCTCTGCCGCGTCCCGGAGGGACCGGCGAAGGGCCTGGAGCTCGAGCCGGAGTTCGAGACCGTCTACGCCTTCGCCGGTCTGTGCGAGGTCGGCGACCTTGCCGAGGTCATGCGCTTGAACGAGATCTGCGACCGGTTCGGCATCGACACGATCTCGGCCGGCAATCTGGCGGGGCTGGCGATAGAAGCGTGCGCCCAGGGACGACTCGACCTCGGACTGGGCTATGGCGACGCGGACGGCGTCGCCGAGTTCATCACGGCGATGGCCACGCGTGACGGCGAAGTGGCCGACGTGTTCGCCGACGGCATCCTCGCCGCGGAGAAGGCGTATGGACTTCGCGATCTCGCCGTGCACGTCAAGGGCATGGAGCCCGCAGGCTACGACCCCCGTCGCAGCAAGGGGATGGGGCTCGGCTACATCATGAGCGAACGCGGCGCGTGCCATCAACGCGCGACCTTCATCAGAGCCGAGCTGACGGGCGCGATCGACATGGCGCAGGTCGAGGGCAAGGCTGCCCTGTACGTCGACTACGAGGACCGCTTCGTGGTGCTGGACTGCATGATCTTCTGTCACTTCTACCGCGATCTGCTGCCCTGGGAATTTCTGACACGGATCGTCAGCGCGGCGACGGGTCGTGACTACACGACGGATGAACTGAGGACTATCGCCAACCGCATCGTGACCTGCACTCACGAGATCAACCGTCGTCGAGGCTTCGGCCCGGAGAAGGAGAGCTTCGGCCCCTGGATCACTCAGCGTCCGATCGTCGCCGGCGATGGCGAGGAGCTGCGCACGACGGCCGGGGACCTCGAGACGATGCGTCGCGAGTACTATGCCGCACGCGGGTGGGGTGTGCCTGCGAGCGACTGAGGGGCGCCCTCGCCGGTCGCGAGAGTACTCCTGTGCCGGCGGGGTGCTTGTCCCTCAGCCTACGGTGGCGTCGACGAGCGGCCGCAGCTGGTCGTGGTCGTGCCGAGGCGGCGCGAAGTCGCGTTTGACGGGGGTCAGGTCCCTTCGCCGGCTCGGGTCGATCGTGA
>JAZBOM010000511.1:0-4203 GCA_036351205.1 Thermoleophilia bacterium
CGGAAGCCAGCGTGCGCCCGATCACGTGCGAGGGCACGACGCCGTTGCCGGCGTAGCCGACGCCGTAGTGGATGGTGCGGTGCCGGCCGATGCCGCCGACCCACGGCATGCCGTGCTGTGACCTGTCTATCGGCCCTCCCCACGCCCAGTCGACTCGAGCCGACTTCAGCCTCGGCAGCATCCGCTGCAGGTCCGCCGCGATCTCTCCTGTCTCACGACGATCCTGGAAGTGCTCGGGGATGATGCGCCCCGCGAACCCGAGGCGCCCGCCCCCGCGGCCGAAGACCAGGCGGTGATCGGCGGTCCTCTGAGCGTAGTGGACCGCCGTCCGTGCATCGGCGAACGGGCGCCCGTGCGTCCAGCCGAGCGCGTCGAGGTCGGCCTCGCACGGCTCGGTCGCGATGACGTGGGTCGGGATGATGAACAGGGTGCGACGCAGCTCGGAGGCGCGGGCGAGCCACGACCCGCACGCGAGGATGACCTGGTCGGCGACGACCGAGCCGGCCGGCGTGTCGACCACGGCGGGTGCGTCGCGGTGGAGCTTCACCATGGGCGACGCCTCGAACACCTGGACTCCGGCGGCCACGGCGAGGCGTCTCAGGCCTTGGGCGAGGAGCGCCGGCTGGACCGAGCCCGCATGCTCGAGGAGGTAGCCGCCGCAGGCCTCGGAGACGCCCGACATCTGGCTCGCCTCTTCGGCCGAGAGGAGCCTCACCAGACTCCCCCTGCCCGCCGCCTCCATGCCGGCCACGGTCTCCACGACCTCGCCGAGCTGGGCCTCGGACGTCGCGACGATCAGGCCTCCCCCCATCGCCAGGTCACACTCGATCGCCCCGTCGCTGACCACCTGTGTCATGTCGCTCAGGCTCTGATGCGACAGGTCGAGCACGGCGAGGGCGTCGCTCGAGCCGTACAGCCCGGTGAGCGTCGGCAGGATGTCGTCCCACGCGTTGAGCCAGCCTCCGTTTCTCCCCGAGGCCCCATGGCCGCAGTAGGTCTCTTCGAGGAGAACGACGTCCAACTCGCCGGCCAGCTTCTTGAGCGATAGAGCCGACCACAGACCCGTGAAACCGCCCCCCACGACGCAGACGTCCGCGCGGACGGTCCGCGTGAGGGGCGTGATCGAGCGGACCGCGTCCCACCGGGGATCACCCCCCTGCCAGAAGACGCCGTCGTTGACCGCGACGCCTCGTCGACCTTGGCTGCGTTCCACCTGCCCACCCCTTCCCGGCTTGCCGCACGTGACCCGACTCCGGTCCATCGGTCCGCCGTTCATGCTAGTCCCGGTCAACGGCATCGGGAGCGGCCGCTGAGCTTTCTTCGCGGCGAGGCGCCACGCGTCCACGAGCGCGTTCACCCCCTGTGTAGAATGGTCGACGGGCTCGCAGTGCGCCGACGCGTATCGTTCACGCGGGTCGTTGCTGAGGGGTCCCCAGCCGGCGCCATGCGGCCAGTCGTGAGCGGGCGATGGAGGGGGTTGTGATGACGACCATCCGGCAAGCCGACGTCATCGTCGTCGATCCCGGGACGTCCGTGCGCTGGACGGAGCGCGCCGAATCCTGCGCCGTCGGCACCACCATCCTGCGGCTGGTCGACAGTGACGGCGTGGAGGGCATCGCCGGCACGGACAGCTGCACGTTCGGGCGCGCGGACCGCACCACGCTCGAGGCCGTTCGCTCGATGTGGCCCTGGCTCGCGGGACGCTCGATCGACTGCCGCGAAGCGCTCGCGGAGGACCTGCGCGTCGGCGTCGTCTCCCCGTTCTCGACGGGCCCGCTGGCGCTCGTCGACGTCGCGCTGTGGGATCTCGCCGCCAAGCACGCCGGGCTCCCGCTCTGGAAGCTCCTCGGCGGAGCCCGGGAGCAGCTGCCGGCCTACGCGTCGCTGGAGACGATGCCGGCCGAGGCGGACTACGTGGACGTGGTCGGCAGGGCGCAGGCCGACGGCATCAGGGCCGTCAAGCTCCACGCCTTCGGCGAACCGGACCGCGACATCGCGCTGTTCGCCCTCATGCGGGAGACCTACCCCGACCTGACGTTCATGCACGACGCCGAGAGCGTCTACGACCACCGCGAGGCGCTCGAGGTGGGCCGCGCGCTCGACGAGCTGGGCTGCCGCTGGTACGAGGCTCCGCTGCCGGACTTCGACCTCGAGGGCTACCGCGACCTGCGCCGGCGACTGAACGTGCCCGTGCTGCCCGCCGGCTACGCGATGTGGGATCTCCGCCAGCTCGCGGACGCTCTGCGCGACCCGCCGTGGGACGTCTGCCGCTCTGAAGTCTTCTCGACCCTCGGCATCACCGCCCTGTGCAAGATGATGGGTCTGGCGCAGGCCTTCGACATGGACCTCGAGCCGGTCACGTACGGTCACTCGCTCTTCGCCGTCGCCGGTCTGCACGTGATGCAGGCCTTCCCGAACGTGAGCTACTTCGAGCTGGCCTACCCGGTCGAGCCGTGGGAGTACGGCGCCGTGAACCCCGTGCGGCCCGATGCGGACGGGATGGTGAGGGCGCCCGACGGCGACGGGCTCGGCGTCGTCATCGACTGGGACGCGATCGAGGCGATCACCAGCTACAAGATCAGCCTCGGCCCCGAGTCCGTTCACGCCTGAAGCGCATCCTGCGACGCCGACGCCGGTCCGGGTCGGGCGCGGAAGACACCGACTCAGGGAGCTGATCACATGGCGAGATTGACGGCGAGACTGCTCGATCAGGCGGAGCGCGACACGCTGCACGAACAGACACTCACGGTGCTGGAGGAGGTCGGTGTCGCCTACAACACGCCGGCGGCCCTGGACGTGCTCGAAGGGACGGGGGCCGTGCTCGACCGCGACCGCCTCAGCGCGCGCCTGCCGCGGGAGCTGGTCGAGCGCTGCCTGGAGACGACGCCGCGCCAGGTGCTGCTCGCGGCCCGCGACCCCGCCCACGACGTGGTCCTCGGTGACGGCAGCCTGAACGTCACCACCGACGGCACGGCGACCTACATCGTCGACGACGAGACCGGCGAGCGCCACGAGGGCAGCGCCGACGACCTCCGGACCATCATGCGCCTCTTCGACGCCCTGCCCGACGCTGACTACGTGTGGCCCACGCTCTCGGCCCGCGACCTCGACCCGCTGACGGCCAACCTCGAGATCGAAGCGATCGCGTTCCGCTCCTCCGCCAAGCACGTGCAGGACGAGGTGCGTGGGCCCGAGTACGTGGCGCCCCTGCTCGAGATGTTCGCCGCCGTGGGTGGCGCGCCGGTCGCCGAGCGGCCGGTCTTCTCGACGATCAATTGCACCGTCGCGCCGCTCGCCCACGACGGCCCTATGACCGAGGCGAGCCTCGGCCTTGCCCGCGCCGGCGTGCCGATCGCGATCATGCCGATGCCGCTGATGGGCACGACGGCGCCGATGACCGTGGCCGGGGTCGTGGTCGTCACGCTGGCCGAGCTGCTCTCGGCGCTGGTGCTCTTCCAGCTCGCGGCCCCCGGGTGCCCCCTGATCGCCTCACCGGAGCCGGCCTCTGCCGATCTGCGCAGCGGGCTCTACCTGTGTGCCACGCCCGAGGGCGAAGCGGCCGCGTTGGCCTGCATCGAGATGGCCAAACGGCACTACGGCCTGCCCACCCAGGGCGGGGGCATCGGCAGCGACGCCAAGGCGCCCGACTTCCAGGACGGCATCGAATCGAAAGGCGTCCTCGATGCGCTCCTCGGCGCCGACTCGCTCGTCGGGCTGGGCTGCTTCGACGGCGCTCAGGCCACCAGCCTGGCGACGATCGTCCTGCACCACGACGCCGCCGGCCTGGTCAAGGAACGCGTTCGGGGGGCCTCGTTCGAGGCCGGCAGCTGCCTGCTCGACGACATCCGCGCAGTGGGCTCGGGCGGTCACTACCTGGGGCGGCGCAGCACGCGTCGGCACGCCCGTGACGTCTGGACGCCCGGCGTCCTGCGCCGCGGCACGTTCGAGGCGTCCCACGGCCGCACACTCATCCAGGACGCGCTCGAACGGGCGCGCGAGCTCCTCGCGACCCACGAGGTGAAGCCGCTGCCCGACGACGTCGATCGCCATATCGACGAGGTCATCGCCGCCCACAGGCGACTGGCTGCCGGCGACGCGTGAGCGGCGAGGCCTCCGATCGCCCGGCGGGGCATCCGCCTCTCCCCGCAGAGACATCTCGCGGCGAACGCGCGCCTGCGTCCTCCGCGGTCAGACCTGGTCCGC
>JAZBOM010000512.1:0-2061 GCA_036351205.1 Thermoleophilia bacterium
CGAGCCGCGTGGCCCAACCAGGGCTCAGCGGTGTGCGGACCGCGCCGCAGAGGATGCGTTCGGGCGCCGCCCGGCCGCCGGCCTCCGTGCCGTCGCGCGCTTCATCCCCGGCGACCGCCGCCTCACCTGCGCCGCCCGGCGCCGGACCCCGGGCCTCGAGGGCATCGGCCAAGGCGAGCGTCGCGGCCACGTGGTCGCGGTGGGCATCGTAGGGGAACGGGACCACGACGACGTCGGGCCGCACGCGGTCGAGTTCCTCCCGGAGGCTGACCGCCAGGCGCTCCCGCTCGGCGGGCAGGCCCCCGTCGGTGAAGCCCCAGACGTCGACGTCGTCCACGCCGAGCGCCGCGCAGGCGGCGCGCAGCTCGGCCGCACGGACGTCGCCGATGCCGATGCCTGGCGGCGGGGACGGCGACACCGCCGACGCAAACGCCGGTGCGGCCGCCGCCGATGCAGACGCCGGTGCGCCCGGCGTCGCTGCGGATGCCGGTACGCCCGAGGCGGACGCCGCCGTGTGACGTCCGACGCTGGTCGCCGCGCCGCTCGTGAGGCAGACGACGCGCACCGGGTCGCCGCGCCGGCGCAACGCGGCGAGGGTGGCGCCGCACATGAGGGTCTCGTCGTCGGGGTGCGGCGCCAGCACGAGGACCGCGCCGGGGTCGGGCAGCCCGAGCGCCGGAGCCGCGCCGACGACGCTGCGCCGGCCGGCCCGGCGCCACTCCGCCCGGAGCACGGCGGCGTTGGCGACCGCGGCCACGGGCATGAGGGCGGCGCGCACGATGCGGCGGAGGCGCCGCGCCGGCGCCGTGCAGCGGCGCAGACGCGGCTCGAGCGCCGCGACCAGCGTGCGGCGCAGCGGCGCCGGGTCGTCGCGCGAGAAGAAGGCCTCGGCGCGCACGCCGCGCCACTGCCCGAGCCGCGGCCGCACGCCGCGGCGCAGGTCGCGTGCCGTGTAAGCCGCCTCGGGCACCAGCCAGACCCAGCGCCGCGGCCGTGGCGCCGGATGCCGCCGCTGCGACGCCACCGGATGCCCGGCCGCCGGGCGCGGACGCGCAGCGCGACCGCCGGGCCCGGATGCCTCCGCCTCGCGCCAGCCACTGTCGCCGAGCGCCCAGCGGTGTGCCGCCAGCGGCAGGTTGGTGCCGCACGCGGTGGCGAGGCCCATCCAGGTCCAGGGGCGGAAGTTGGCCTCCATGAGCCGGAAGCTGCCGTCGCGCGCGTCGCGCTTGTACTCGACCTGCGAGATGCCCTCGTAGCCGAGCTCGGCGAGGAGCGCGACGCCGCCCGGCACCAGGCCGGGCGCGTCGACGGTCTCGGCCAGCCTGGCGATGCCGAGACCGGGCGGGTGCTGCTTCAGCTTGCGCCCCGTGAAGGCGACGTGGCCGTCCGCGCACACGAAGAGACCCGCCGTGTACAGCTGGTCGTCGTCGCCGGGGACGTACTCCTGCAGCAGCAGCTCGATGTCGCCCGTGCGCGCGAGCGCGGCACGCAGCTCGCCGGCGTCGGCGCAGCGCAGCGCCTTGGCGCCGAGCGCCTTGACGCCGAGGTGCGAGAAGGCGGGCTTGAGGATCGCCGGGTACGGGCACTCGGCCGCCGCCGCCTCGAGCTCGGCGGCGGGGCCCCACCGCGTCCACGGCGCCGCCACGCCGGCCCGCGCGGCGGCCTCGAGCTGGGTCCGCTTGTCGAGCAGCTCGGCCAGCGGACGCGCGGCGCTGAACGCGGGGCGCAGCCCCGCCGCGCGCAGGCGCCCCGCGGCCGCCCATACCGCTCCGAGGGCGGCGTCGTGGCAGACGAAGAGCGACGCGGCCGGCCCCGCGGCGTCACGCCCGTCGGCCGCGCCGCCCCCGCCAGCGTCGCTCCCGCCGTCTGCGCCGCACCCGGCCGCATCGCCGCCGAGGCCCAGGCGGCCGGCGAGCTCGACGAGGAACGTGACGAGGCCGTCGGGGTCGCTCCGCCAGTCGGGGGCCACATGGGTGCGTGCGTGACGCGTCGCCATGGCCGGGGCGTGCGCGTCGTAGTGCACCGCGTGGCAGGTGACGCCCTCCTGGCCGAGCGCGCGCA
>JAZBOM010000513.1:0-3238 GCA_036351205.1 Thermoleophilia bacterium
CCCCCGAAGACTATGCAGGCCTCCCCTACCGCCGCGTCTGGGAGTGGCGCGAGGACGACGCCGAGCCGTACTGGGTCGTGCGCCTGGCCGAGATTCCCGAGGTCGTGGGTGACGGCGGCACGCGAGCTGATGCTGAGGCGGCGCTGCGTCAGTGCCTCGTCGACTACGTCACTTATCGCCGAGCCGAGGGGCTGACGATTCCCGAGCCGGAGGCGCGAGCCGCAGCGGGATGAGGCTTCGCCGGCGGGCTAACAGCTGAACAGCCAGGCCGCGAGCCCGATCAGGATCAGCACCCCGAGCGCCGTGCCGAAGCACGACCAGCAGCTGTCCCACGCCGAGTTGACGACGCGCACGTTGACCACCGGCGGCTCTCCCGGCCGGCTGCCCAGCCGGTGCCCGCAGGCACTGCAGAAGGCAGCGCCGGGCGGGCACTCGGTGCCGCACGCTTCGCATGTCGCCACGACCGCGCCTCCCCCGGACCGCGCATCGGCCCTCTACTCTAAGGGCGCGCGCGGACGGATGGGACGCTGGGCGAACCACCGATGCACCGGCGGCGCACGCAGCGTGGGTCGACACGGTCAATCGGGCGGCGTCACCCCCCCTGGGGCACCAGCACGCTCCGGGCCCCGGCGATGATCAGCTCGACGCCACGCGCGTAGGACTCCGCGTCGAGATAGGTCCACGGCTCGGGCTCCGGCTGCTCGCCACCGGCGCTTCGGCGGGCGGCGGCGTGTGCCGTCGCCGCCTCCTCGTCGAGCTCCATGAGCAGGAAGCCGGAGCAGAAGCTGTCGACGACTCCAAACAGCTCGCGCGCCTCCCGCCCGCCGAGCCCGGCGCGGATGTACGCCGCCAGGATCCGCTCGAGGTACGGCTCCACGACGGCCTCGGCCGCCCCCGAGAGCGCGAGCAGCGGGAAGGCCCCCGGGTGCCGCCGAGCCATGGCGCGATAGGCACCAGCGCTGCGGCGCACGACGTCGGGCCACGTCCCGCCGGGCTCGACCCCCGACTCCACCTCGTCGATCAGCAGACCGACCACGCCGCCGACCAGGTCGTCGCGGTCGCGGACGTAGCCGTAGAGCGTCATCACCCCGCAGTCGAGCTCGGCGGCGAGGCGCCGCATCGTCAGACTCGCGGCGCCTTCACGGTCGGCGAGCGCGAGCGCCGCGCCCAGCACCAGCTCGCGCGTCAGACGCGCCGGCCGGCCCACCCTCTTCTCCTCGACAGTTGACATCGCAGGCTCATGGTACAACACTACGGCCATGTTTTCGTACGCTGTACTGAAAGTCGGATACACCATGGGCCAAGGGAGGTACCGCATGTCACGTCGAACGCTCCTGCTCACCCTCGTCGCCGCGCTCCTCATCGCGCTGCTGGTCGCACCGGGGGTCGCCTCGGCCGGCAAGGGGGGCAAGAAGTCCCCCGCCGACGTCGTCTTCAAGAACGGCGTGGTCTACACCGTCGACGAGGAGTGGACCACGGCTCAGGCCGTCGCCGTACGGGACGGGGAGATCGTCTTCATCGGCACCAGCAAGCAGGCGACGAAGTACATCGGCCCCGGCACCAAGGTCATCAACCTCCGCCGCAACGTGCTCATGCCGGCCTTCGCCGATTCGCACGCGCACGTGGGCATGACGGTCACAGCCCTGTACGCGGTCTCCCTGTGGTACCTGCCGACGGTGGAGGACTACGTCGCCGCCGTCGCCGACTTCGCCGCCGCCAACCCCGACCTCGAGTGGATCCGCGGTGAAGGCTGGAGCAACACCGTCGCGCCGGACATCGGGCCGCTCGCCAGCGACCTCGACGCCGTCGTCAGCGACCGCCCCGTCGCCATCACCTCCGAGGACTACCACTCCCTGTGGGTCAACTCGAAGACCCTCGAGCTCGCGGAGATCGACGGCTTCACGCAGGACCCCGTGGGCGGCAAGATCGAGCGCCTGCCGAACAGTGTCGACCCTGTCACCGCTCCCTACGGCATCCCTTCGGGCACGCTGCGTGAGTCGGCCTCGACGATGGTCCAGGCGATCATCCCCGACTACACCGTCGAGCAGTACAAGGAGGGCATCCTCGCCTTCCAGGAGTACGTCGGCGCGCCCTTCGGCATCACGCTCGCCTTCGACCCGTACCTGACGCCCGGCAGCCCCGGCGCGCAGGCCTACGAGGAGCTGGCCCAGGACGGCCTGCTCACGATGCGCGTGCGCGCTGCCCTCACCCTCGACCCCGAGGAGGAGCTCGCCGCCAAGGTCGAGGCGTTCGAGGCCGAGAGGGCTCTGCACGCGACGCCGTACTTCCAGACCCCGGCGGTCAAGTTCTTCGCCGACGGCGTGATCGAGGGCCACACCGGCTACCTCGACGAGCCCTACGCGGACGCCCTCGAGTACGCCGGTGACGCGGACTACCGCAGCGAGCCGCTGTGGGAGACCGGCGCCCTGGCGGACGCCTTCACCGCCGTCGACGAGGCCGGCTTCCAGATCCACGTCCACTCCATCGGTGACGCCGCAACGAGCTACACGCTCGACGCGCTCGAGACCGCCCACGCCACGAACGGCCCCGGCGACTGGCGCCCCGGCATCACCCACCTGCAGCTCGTCGACACCGAGGACTTCCAGCGCTTCGCCGACATGGGCGTGGTCGCCGTCCCGCAGCCCTACTGGCACATGAAGGACGACTACTACACCTACCTGCAGCTCCCGTACCTCGGCCTCCCGCGGGCCGACGAGGAGTACCCGATGAAGAGCTTCTTCGACGCCGGGGTGCACGTGGCGTCGGCGAGCGACTTCCCGGTGACGCCCGAGCCCAACGCGCTCGTCGGCATCCAGCTCGGCGTCATGCGCTGGTTCCCCGGCGACTTCGCGGTCTGGGAGTACCCCGCGCCGCCGAGCCTCGAGGGCGTGCTCTGGCCCGAGGAGCGCGTCACCGTCGAGCAGATGATGCGCAGCTACACCATCGAGGGGGCCTACTCGAACTTCCTCGAGGACGAGACCGGCTCGATCGAGCTCGGCAAGAGCGCCGACCTGGTCGTCGTCGACACCGACATCACCACCTGCGACCCCGAGGAGATCGGCACGTCGCTCGTGCTGATGACGATGTTCGAGGGCAGGCGCGTGTACGGCATCAAGGGGTTCTGAGCCTGCGGTTCTGAGCCAGGGGTTCTGAGCCCGATCCGGCACTCGCTCACACACACGAGATCCTGAGGCGCTGGAGCGGCGACTCGGGAAGGGCGACGGAGGGGCGGGGCGCC
>JAZBOM010000514.1:0-3271 GCA_036351205.1 Thermoleophilia bacterium
CGCGCAATGCACAAGCGTTGACGATGTGAGGCAGGCCGAACCGAGGAACGGCCCCACGCTCGCGCAGGAACGCCAGGCAGGTGAGAAGGGCGTCGTCGGCCACTTCGACGGCGAGGTCCTCGAACCGCTCGCGGCTCTCCGTCACATTCCGCTGGCGGCAACTGAGGGTGTTCCGCGAGAAGCGCATGAGCATCTCGTGCGCCCGCACCAGGTCGACCTTCTTCTCCGGCTCGGGCTCGCGCAGCTTGGTCGCCACCAGTGTCGCCGACACGACTCCTCCGAACGCCCTTCTACGTATCCTATCGGTTGAGTTCACCCCGAGCGCGCCGGGACCTTCCCCAAGAGGGACGACGTAGACACCAGCGGCGCCGGACGCGGCGTGCAGGCCGGCCACGAGCGACGGGGCCGCCTCGGGGCGGGTCGGGCCGTGACGGGCGAAGGGGCCGGGACTCGCTCGAGTCCCGGCCCCCCGCCCGCCGGTCTCTCCGCCGCCCGGCGGAGAGAGGGTCATGGGTCCTGCGTCACGCGGCTTCCCTCACGGCGCCACCGTGAAGATCGCCGCCGACAGCATCCTGAAGCCGTTCTTGATGTGGGCCCTGAAGACCGGGTCGTTGCCGAAGACCACGGCGCTGCCGTTGCGCACCGCCGCCGCCTGTCCGTCGATCACCTCGTAGCCGGGCATGAAGCCGGACATGAAGGCGTCCTCCGGGTAGGTGGCCAGTACTTCGAGCCCCGTCGTGTCGGTGAAGTACGCGGGGAAGTAGTCGAACAGGTAGTCCTCCTCGGGGTAGCAGCCGGTGATCGGGTTGCCGCGCGCGAGCAGGGCGTGGACGATGCCGTTGCTCTCGGAGTCGGAGTCGAGATACTCGAACCCCGGGACGACCCCGTAGTACTCGGCGAACCCGGCCCCGCCGGAGCCCGTGGTCACGAGTCCGCCTCCGCAGGCGAGGAACTCGCCGACCAGCGCCGCGGCGTCGGCGTCGCGCGGCGCCCCCTCCCCGGTCACGATCACGTCGTAGTCGGCGAGGCAGCCGGCGAGGATGTCGGCGTCGCGCACGATGGTCACGTCGAAGCCGAGCTCCTTCAGCACGAACACCATGGGGCCGACCGTGGCGTTGCCGGCCGTGCCCGACGAGCCGTAGTTGATGCGCGTGCCGTCGGGCCAGAAGCGCGGCAGCGAGCCCCACCAGACGGGGTTGCCGTCCGCGTCGAGCGGCACGTTCGGGGCGTTCGCGTCGGCGGGCGTCGCGGGTGCGTCGCTGCGCCGCGTGTAGGCGGCGACCTTCACCGGGGCGAGCTCTTTCAGGCAGCCTGCGTCCGGTGGGCTGATGCCGGTGAAGGTGAGCCCGTACTCCTTGGCCAGTGGCAGCAGGCTCTGGCCTGCCGCGCGCACGATGAAGGTCCCGGCGGGCCAGCAGCCGGCATCGGTCTGGAGCTGCGCCACGCTGCAGCCGTCGGCGAGCAGCTTGTTGACTGCGACCACGGCGTCATTGGTGTCGTTGCGCAGCGCGAAGGTCGTGCAGGCCGGGCGCTTCACGGCCCCGGCCGGGTACGCCGCGCGCTTGACGTTACGCAGCGACGCCGCGAAGGGCTCCTCGGCGATCACCCGCGTGAAGCCCCAGAGCTCGGGGTAGCTCACCGCGGCGATGTCGTACATCGGGATGCCCGGGTCGTACGTCAGGTTCTCGCCCTCCCACAGGAGTGAGTTGGCGATGCCGGCGAAGGGCTGGTTCAGCGGCACCACGTACGTGCCCTTCGGGTACCAGACGCCGTCGTAGCAGAAGGCCTTCTTCGCGACCTTGACCTGGATCTCGTAGCCGATCAGCTGGTCGACCGTCTTGGCGGCCTCGATCGGGTTCCTCTGCTGGCCGCCCATCGGGATGATGTGGGCGAACGGGTACTCGCCGCCCTCGGGCCCGCCGAAGTTGGTGCCGCGGCGGTAGATCTCGATCTGGGAGCGGAACATCTCCTCGCGGTTCTCGGCGGCGAAGAGCATGGCCGCCCACGTCGACCAGAAGTGCCCCTCGACCCCGCGCCAGTCGCGCGAGCCGGTCTCGATGGTCTGCGCGCTCAGCCCGTAGTACAGGCCGAACATCGGGATGTAGATGGGCGCGTAGTCGTCCCAGCCGCCCTCGACCTCGTAGTCGCGGTAGGGGATCTGGGCGAAGGGGAAGTCCTCCGGCATCTCGGCGGCGAGGCGCGCCTCCTGGGCCTCCGCCTGCTGCAGCATCCAGTCGAGGTAGATGTCCTCCTCGTAGTTGGGGTTGTGCGGCATCGAGCAGGGCTCGATGAGGATCGGCTTGACGAAGCCGTGGTTGTCGCAGCTCACCATCGGCTTCCAGGTCGTGTACATCTTGGCGATCACGCGCGCCTCGGGCTGCGAGAGCGTGATCAGGTCGCGGTTGCAGTCGAAGCCGTTGGCGTTCTGCCGCCAGCCGTCGATGCGCCCGTCCGGGTTGGCGACGACGTTGAAGACGACGATGCAGTTCTCGAGGATCTTGCAGACCTCTTCGTCGTTCTCGAAGGCGAGCTTCTGCGCCATCCAGATGCCGGCGTCGACCCCGGTCGTCTCGAAGCCGTGGATGCTTGAGTTGATGAAGACCGGCACCTTGTAGTCGTAGTCGCGGTCGATGACCTCGAGCGCCTTGGCGGGGTTGCGGATCATCAGCTTGCGCAGGCTCTGGTACTTGCCGTACTTGCCGTGCGCGGTCGGCTCGCTGATGACCATCTGCCAGATCGGGCGGCCGCCGGCGGAGGTGCCGACCTCGGTGACCTTGACGCGCGGCGACATCTCGAGGCCGGCGAGGTAGCCGGGGAGCTCGGAGTAGTAGATGTGGTCGTAGTTGAGGTTGGGCCACTCCCAGTCCTCCTGCGCGAACGCGGGCGCGGCGAGCCCGGCGGACACGGCCGCGAAGAGCGCGAGCAGCAGGAGCAGGACGAGTGGCACGGCGAAGACGTGGCGGTCGACCCTCATGGCGATCCATCCCCCTTGGTCACTGGACGGGAGGGCGCGCGGACGCCGGCGGTCGCAGAGAGAGCCGGCGCGCGGCGCGCCGAACGTGGTCCCATGGCACCCCCTTCTCGCGCCTGGTCTGTGACGCCGCCGGTCCCCTGATGCGACGACGATGGGCGCGCGAGGAGAGTCCTATCACTCGCCACGCCGGAGGTACATACTCACCACCGTTTAGGTCCTATGCAGATGCCAAAGCGGTGGTATGCCACGGCGCCGGGGGGTGCGGCAGGCACCGCGGACCACGGGTCCCCCGCCCCA
>JAZBOM010000515.1:0-6188 GCA_036351205.1 Thermoleophilia bacterium
CCGTACTCGTCCCTGACCCACGGCGCCCGGGCCTTGCCCATGCCGTGGTGGTGGACGATCGAGCCGCCCCTCTTCAGCACCTCCTCGCAGATGATCGTGATGATCGGCAGGTAGTACTTGTCCGTCTCCTCCTCGGGCCCCACGTCGACCACGTTGAAGAAGTAGTTGAAGTACATGTTGGTGCCGTTGATGTAGCTGTGCGAGGAGTGGCCGCCCATCATCGTGATGTCGGGGATCTCGGCGAGTATCCGGTCGCGGGCGGCCTCGTAGATCTCGCTGATCGAGCCCCAATCGGCGGCGACCTCGGTGGTGCGGTTCACGTTGCGCGTCTGGCGGATGCGCTCGTCCTCGGCGACGATCTTGTCCGGGCCCCAGCAGAGGTCGTTGAACCAGGTCTCGATGTAGGCGCTGTCGACCTGGGTGCACTCGGGATGGCGGTCGACGATGGCCTGGATGCCCTCGGCGGTCGCCCTCGCGATCCCCTCCGCGCCCTCGGCCATGAACAGCAGCACGCAGTCGTCGGGCGCGGCGAAGTGGGAGAAGTGGAGGCCGGCGTCGCCCGGGTCGTAGACCCGCGCCACCGACGGCTTGTAGCCGTTGACCATGACCTCGCGCAGCACTTCGAAGCCGGTCCGCATGCTCTTCAGCGTCCAGCCCAGGAAGACGTTGTTCTCGGGGAAGTACGGGAAGAGCTTGACCGTCACCTCGGTGATGAAGCAGAGGGCGCCCTCGTTGCCGATGACGACGTGGCGGATGTCGGGGCCGGCGGCGCGCCGCGGCACGTTCTTGATGCGCGTCACGACCCCGCCGGGGAAGACGGCCTCGAGGCCGACGACCATGTCCTCGATGCCGCCGTACAGGGTCGAGAACTGCCCGATGCTGCGCGTGGCGACGAGGCCGCCGAGGTGGGCCACCGGCTTGGACTGCGGCGAGTGCCCGGTGGTGAGCCCGTGCTCGCGGGCGCGGTCCTCGAGGGCCTGCAGCGGCACGCCGCACTGCGCGGTCGCCTGCATGTTGTAGGCGTCGACGTCGATGATGCGGTTCATGGCCGAGCCGTCGATGATGACCGAGTCCGGTACGGCGCTCTCGAGGCCGCCCTCGGTCGCCGTACCGCCGGTGCGCGGGATGACGTTGACGCCGTTCTCGTGCGCCCAGCGAAGGATCTCGGCGACCTGGCCGGTGTCGGCCGGCAGCACCACGGCGGCCGGGACCGGCATGGTGTGCACGTCGAAGATGTTCTGCAGCTTGCGGAAGTTGTCGACGCTGCTCTCGACGAGGACGCGCTCGTCGGTGACGACCGCGTCCGCACCCACGATGCCCCGCAGGCTCTCGGCGATGGCTTCTCTGCTCAGTGACATGGCGCGTTCCTTTGCGTCTCGGGGGGTGGCGTCTTCGCGTGGGCTGACATCGTGTCGGCGGGCGCCCTCTCGTCAGCGGAAGATGGGGAACGACCGCTGGAGGACGGGATCGGTGGCGGCGCGGATGCCGGTGTACACGTCGTCGATCACGCGGTCGTAGACGGACGTGTTCGCCGGGTCGGGGCGGAAGGTCTCCCTCGCACCGGCCATCGCCGCCGCGGCGGTCGAGAAGTCCGGGTAGGCGCCCGTGGCCACCGCCGCGCACATGGCCGAGCCGAGGCTCGCCCCGCTGGCGCCGATCGTGCGCGAGGCCGGGAGACCGAAGACGTCGGCGAAGATGCGCATGAAGAGCGGGCTGCTCGCGCCGCCGCCGGAGACGACGATGTCGTCCAGGGCGATCCCGAGCTCCCGGCACATGTTGTCGACGCACGTCTTCATCGTCAGGGCGATCGCCTCGAGGATGGAACGGTAGACATGGCCCCGCGTGTGGCGGGCGTCCCAGCCGAGCATGACGCCCTTGCGGTACGGGCGATCGGTGGGCGCGAGCCAGTCGAGGACGGTCAGGAGGCCGTCGGACCCCGCAGGGGTCTGCTCGGCCTCACGCTCGAGGAACTGCTCGCGCGAGACGCCCTCGACCGCGGCCGCTGCGGCCAGCTCGGGGCCCAGCAGGTCGAGGAACCAGCTCAAGGTCCACATGCCGCGGCGGATGCCGTGGCTCTCGTAGAGGTACTTGTGGGGCGCGCAGGCGAAGTTCGTCCAGAACTCGACGGGGTCTTTGCGGTTCTCGCGCCCGTGCACCATGGAGGCGATGTACGTGCCGAGCGAGATGAGTGCGGTGCGTTCGCCGAGCGAGCCGGTGCCGAGCGCCTCGACGGCCTTGTCGTTGGCGGTGGTCACGACCGGCAGGCCCTCCGGGATGCCGGTCGCCGCCGCGCAGTCCGGCGTCACGAACCCCGCGATGTCGCCCGGCACTTGAAGCTCGACGAGCAGGTCGCGCGTCACGTTGTACCGCGCGAACAGCGCGGGGTCCCACTGCCAGGTGTCGGTGTCGATCGGCCACTGCAGGAGGATGTTGTTCGCCGCGCTGTCGCGGAACTCGCCGGTGAAGCGGTGGGTCATGTAGCCGGACGACGTCGTCGCGTAGGCCAGCTCGGGGTCGTCGGGGATGTACGGCTGGTAGGCGCGGGTGTCCATCCAGCTCATCAACGGCTGGAGCAGCGAGCCGTCGGCCTTGAGGAACGCCTTGCAGCAGCGGATGGTGCACAGGCCGACGCCGAGGATGTCGGCCGGGTCGCCGGGGAAGGCGGTCATGGCCTCGCGGCTGGCGGCGACGATCGACTCCCAGCAGTCGTCGTCGGGGTGCTCGACGATGCCGGGCTCGGGACGGTTCGTAGGCTTGAGGACCCGCCGGCCCTGGCACACGACAGTGCCCTGCAGGTCGTAGACGACGACCTTGGAGCTCTGCGTGCCGCCGTCGATCCCGATGAGGTACTTCTCGGCCATCAGTCGACCCCGTGCCCTAGCGGACGAGGTAGCCGCCGTCGACGACCAGCACGTGCCCGTTGACGTAGTCCGAGGCGCGACTGGCGAGGAAGACGACGGTGCCCATCAGGTCGGCCGGGTCGCCCCAGCGTGCGGCGGGGATGTGCTCGAGCACGCGGCGATTGGTCTCGGGGTCGCTGCGGGTCTGCGTGGTGATCTCGGTCGCGTAGTAGCCGGGGGCGATGGCGTTGACCTGGATGTTGTGCTCGGCGAGCTCGTCGCAGTAGGCCTTGGTGAACCCCGCGAGGCCGTGCTTGGTGGCCGCGTACGCCGAGGACCAGCGCCCGCCGAGGAAGGAGAACAGCGAGCAGATGTTGATGATCTTGCCGCGGCGCTGCGGGACCATATGCTGCGCCGCCTCGTAGCTCATCTCGAAGGCGGCGGTGAGGTTCACGGCGACCGTCGCGTCCCAGGGCCGCCGGTCGAATTCGAGCACTCCGGCCAGGGGGCAGACGCCGGCGCTGTTGACCAGGATGTCGACGGAGCCGAAGCGCTCGACGCAGGCCGCGACGATCTGCCCGGGCACGCCGGGAGCGGTGATGTCGGCGACCATCGACTCGTAGCGCACGCCCTCGGCCTCGACCAGCGCCCCGGTGGAGCCGTCGTCCTCGACGATGCTCGGGGCGAAGACGTCGGCGCCGGCCTTGGCGAGCGCCAGGGTGAAGGCTTGGCCGAGCCCGGTGTTGCCGCCGGTCACGATGGCGTGCCGGCCCTTCAGGGAGAAGAGCTCCATCGTGAAGTCGGTGATGTCCATCGCTGCGATCTCCCTCGCTTGAGACCGGCCGGCGCGCGATGGGCGGCCGGGCCGGTCGCTCAGTGCTCCTCGACGACCTGCCCCGGGCGTCGCGCGCCCGGGGCCGAAGCCTCCGCAGTATTCGACCAGATGTTCGCCAAGTCAATCACACCAAAGAATATTCTGCAGGCTCACAGGCCGTGCAGGGACAATTCGTCGCCTGCACCCAGGGCGCATCGAATCCGGGTCGTCCGCGAGCCACTACCGCTGCAGCGCCGCCCGCGGCCCGCCGTCACTCCGGGGCCAGCTCGGCCGGGAACCCGGGCGCGCGCAGGTCGGTGCCGACCGCCTCCTCGAGCATCTTCACGACCATCGGGGACTGCGCCTCGCCGCCGTACATCGCCCGGGCGCGAGCGAAGATCTGCTCGGTCAGGCCGGCGAGCTCGAGCGGCACCCCGAACTCGCGCCCCATCATGTGGGCGAAGTGGAGGTCTTTGCGCACGAGGTCCATCGTGAAGTTGATGTTGTAGCTGCCGTTGAGGACGAGCTGGCCTTCGGTCTCGTGGACGAAGCTGTTGCCGGAGCTGGCCTTGATGACGTCCCAGGCGAGCTTGAGGTCGATGCCGCCGCGCTTCGCCAGCATGAGGGCCTCGCCGTCGGCGACGAGATGGATGAAGGCGAGCATGTTGGTGATGACCTTGATGACCGAGGCCTGGCCGAGCGGGCCGATGTAGAAGACCCGGCCGCCCATCGCGTCGAAGGCCGGGAGGTGCTTCTCGTAGACCTTCTCGTCGCCGCCGACGAGCACGGTGATCATGCCGGCGGCGGCGCGATGCACGCCGCCGGTCACCGGCGACTCGAGGGTGGCGACACCGCGCTCGGCCGCCAGGGCGCCGAGGCGCTGCAGCTCGTGCGCGTCGTTGGTGCTCATGTCGATCCAGGTGCCACCGGGAGCGAGGCCGGCGAGGATGCCGTGCTCGCCCTCGACGGTCGCGGCGACGATCTCGGGCGACGGCAGGCAGGTGATGACCGTGTCGGAGGCACGGGCGACCGCCTCGGCGGAGTCGGCCCACGTGGCGCCGCCCTCGAGCAGCTCGGCGGCGGCGGCCTTGTGGATGTCGTGGACCGTGAGCGGGAAGCCCGCCTGCAGCAGGCTGCCGGCGAGGTGCCGGCCGAGACTCCCGAGCCCGATGTAGCCGATCTTCATGGTCATGCTGCCTCGCTTCGTCGTGGGGAAGGGGATGTGGCGAAGAAGAAGCTGGGTGGCGCTAGCCGCGACGTGCGCGACGCACGGCCTCGTCGTCCACGCCGCAGATCGCCGCGAGCTCCTGCAGCGGCGCGCCGTCGATGTACGGTGCTCTGCCGGCATGTACTTTCAGGAGCCGCTCGACCTCGGAACGGGCGACGTCGACGGCGGTCGCCCCCACTTCGGCCCATTTCTCGTACGACAGGCGATCGGAGACCGTGGGGAGGAAGTGCTCGCCGGCACGGATGCGCCGCGCCGTCTCCTTGTGGCCGAGGAAGCCGCCTCCGGGGCCGGCCGCAGCGATGGCTCCGGCGGCCATGGTCGTCTCGGAGACCTCGACGGGGCGGTGCAGGCGGTGGAGCATGGCCGCCATCTCGTTGTCGATGACCGACTGGGGCAGCGACATCGTGTTGTGCGAGTCGATGAGCCCCCAGCCGGACACCATGTCGGGGGCGGCGCTGCAGACGGTGGCCGCCTTCATCGCCTTCTCATAGCCCGCCTGCACGCCGGCCTCCTTGGCGTCTGTCGAGAACCCAGGGCTGAGCGTGGGTACGCCCAGGTGGTGGCCGACCTCGGTGGCCATGGCTCCCATGAGCCCGCTCTCCAGCGAGCCGAGCGAGAACGTGGTGCGCAGCATGTCGAGCACGCCGGAGCCGAGGCAGAAGACGACCCGGGAGCCCGGGGCGGCGACCTGCACCGCGGTGGCGATGCCGAGGAACTCGGCGACTCCCTGTGTCACGGTACCGGCCAGCGTGACGGGGGCTGTCGCCCCGGCGATGGCCATCGAGTAGATCTCGACGGGCACCCCGTGGGAGGCCAGGGTGA
Source organism: Thermoleophilia bacterium (assembly GCA_036351205.1). Classification (GTDB taxonomy): domain Bacteria; phylum Actinomycetota; class Thermoleophilia; order UBA2241; family UBA2241; genus UBA2241. Next base: position 5,705 of record JAZBOM010000515.1, read on the forward strand.
GGTGCGTGTCCAGGGCGCGGCCGTCGACCTGCAGCGGCGAAGCCGCCGTCACGACGGTGGAGATGCGCGGGCGCGCGCGGAAACGCTCGAGGTCGCCGGAGAGCACCTCGCCGATCCGCAGCACGGCGTCTGCCTCGCTGGGGCAATCGACGAAGGTGACGTGCTTGCGTGTCTCGGTGAGCAGGGTGAAGTACTCCTCGAGCTCACGGCGCTCGATCGGCACGTCCGAGGCGCTGACCTGCGTCCACATGATGTCGAGCTGTGGCAGCTCGTCCATGAGCGCCGTGCACTCACGCAGGTCCCGCAGCGTGCTCGCACGGCGCTCGCCGGTGCGGAAGTCCAGCGTCTTGGCGACGCAGCCGCTGGGCACGAAGTGGAAGGGCTCTCCCTCGTCCAGCAGGACGTCGTCCGCCTCGGTGCGGCCGGCCATGAGGATGCTCCGCGGGCACTGCCCGGCCGCCCACTCGACCAGCTCGCGCGGCAG
>JAZBOM010000516.1:0-5501 GCA_036351205.1 Thermoleophilia bacterium
GCTTCGCCGTGCGCCAGTCGAGCCAGGCGCCGTCGGGGGCGAGGCGCTTCTGCACGGTGACCGTGCCCTGGGCCGGGGCGCCGGCCGCGGTCTTCACCGTGCCCGAGTAGGTGACCGGGGTGTCGACCGCGACCTCGCTGGCCGAGAGGGCGAGGGTGACGGCGTAGGGCTCGGGGTCGACGGACGCGAGCTTGATCTGCGCGGCGGCAGCCGTGCGCAGGCCGCTCAGTTTCGGGTAGAAGGCATCGCCCGGACAGGCGGTGTAGTTCACGTCGCGATGGCCCGAGATGACCGGCAGCGTCACCGTCTCACCCGCCGTGTAGATCCTCGTCGCCCCGCAGACCATCTTCGCCGTGCCCAGCGGGTCGAGGCCGTGGACCTCCAGCTTCCAGGCCAGGAGGTTCGCGAGCGCGTCCATCGCCGCCGCCGGCGGCGCCGCGTCCGTGAAGTTGCCCATCACCGAGATGCCGGTGCTGCCGGTGTTGAAGCCGTAGGCGTGGGCGCCGACCACGCCCTTCGTCGGACCGCCGTAGCGGCCTACGTAGACCGTGCCGTAGCGGTCGACGAGGAAGTTGTAGCCGATGTCGCTCCAGTCCAGCGACTGCGTGTGGTAGACGTAGATCCCGCGCACGATCCCCGGGGCCTGGTCCGCCGTGTACGTGTTGCCGCCCGCCGTGTGGTGGACGAAGGACATCTTGACCGTGGCGTAGGCGGGGTCGCCCGTGCGCAGCGACTCGTCCGCCCCCCAGCCGGCGCGGGTCACCCAGTCGGGGGTCTCGACGGCGGCCGCGGCCGGCGCGGCAAGACCGACTCCGGAGATGGTGGCGACGGCCCGGCGGAGGACGCCGGCAGCGGCGGCGACGATGCCCGACCCGCCCTCGGTGTCGAGCGCCACGAGCTCGACCCCGGTCAGCGCGAGGGGGGCATCGTCGCCCGCCGCCGACGCGCACACCTCGACGAGCCGACCCTCGCCGGTCCAGAGCGGGTCGATGAAAGCGCGGGGTGCGGCGTCGCCTTCGGCCACGACCTCGAGGGGCGCCGCGTACCAGGCGCTCCACTCGTCACCGTCGTCGCTGGTGCGCACGCGCACCTCGATGTCGGCCTCGGCCTGCGGAACGTCGCACGTGAGGCCGAGCATCGTGAACCGGTCACCGACGTCGAGCGTCACCGAACCGGCCTCGCGCGCGCTTTGCAGGCGCTCGACCGGCGAAGCGTCGGCCGGACCGGCACGACCCACCTGGAGCCGGGGCCCGACGGCCACCGTGTGCATCTTGACCTTCGGCGGCGATTTGACCCACGTACCGACGGCCTCGCTGGTGCGCGGCGCGGCCCAGACGAGGGCCAGCGCGGCCACCGTCCCGAGAACGAGGACGGTCGCCGCGCGGGCGACCCTGCGTACGACTCTGTCTCTTCCCCACCTCATACCGCTACAACTGACCTTCGGCAGACCGCGGCAGAACCTTAGCCGTTGGCCGAAGGAGCTCGGCCGACGGGTACGGCCCGCCGGCGCGCCGGAGCCCTTGGGGCAGCGCCCGCCGGGCAACGGGCACCGGGGTCGTCGCGGCGCGCCCGCACCCGCGCGCCTGCGATAGAGTCTGCGGCTGAGCGGCGCGCCACTCCGACCCCAGCGCCCGCGAGCCGAGGAAGGAGAGCGCATGAGCGACCTCTGGTATCTGCCCGCCACCGAGGCCTTGCGACGCTTCCGTGAGCGCAGCCTCTCCCCCGTCGAGCTCATGGAGGCGGTGATCGCCCGGGCCGAAGAGGTCGAGCCCACGGTCAACGCGCTCTGCGTCACGTACTTCGACGAGGCGCTCGTCGCGGCCCGCGCCGCCGAGGAGGCCTACATCGGCCGCGGCGAAGCGCCGCGGCCCCTCACCGGCCTCCCCGTCGCCGTCAAGGACGAGCTGCCGGTCGCCGGCCAGCCGTGCTCGGGCGGTTCGCTGCTCTACGCCGACGAGATCGCCGACCACAGCGCCGTGATCGCCGAGCGCATCCTCGCCGCGGGCGGCATCGTCCACGCGCGCACCACGACACCGGAGTTCTCCTGCGCCGGCTTCACGCACTCGCGTCTCTGGGGCGTCACGCGGAACCCGTGGAACCCCGACTTCGCGGTCGGCGGCTCTTCGGGCGGCTCGGGTGCGGCCCTCGCCTCCGGCACCGCCGCCCTCGCCACCGGCTCCGACATCGGCGGCTCGATCCGCATCCCGGCGTCGTTCAACGGCGTCGTCGGCTTCAAGCCGCCCTTCGGCCGCGTGCCGGAGGAGCCCCCGTACAACCTCGACCAGTACTGCCACGAGGGTCCTCTGGCGCGCACGGTCGCCGACTGCGCGCTCCTCCAGAACGTGATCGCGGGGCCGCACCCGCGCGACCTCGTCTGCGTCGCACCGAAGCTGGAGATCCCGGATGAACTGGAGGCCATCCAAGGCCTGACTCTGGCGCTGGTCGTCGCCCCCGGAGACTGGCCGATCGATGCCGACGTCGCCGCGAACACGCGGGCCGCCGCGGAGGCCTTCCGCGAGGCCGGGGCGACCGTCGAGGAGCTCGAGCTCGCCGTGACGCGAGACGACGTCCGCCGCGCGACCTACATCCACTTCGGCGCCCATTTCGGCGCCGACATCATGGCCGAGGCGGAGGCGCACGGCGACCTCATGACCCCGTACGCCCTCAAGATGGCCGAGGACACGGTCGCGGCGCTGCAGGACGGGACCACAGCCGAGGGCCTGGCTCTCGAGGCGCGCATCATGGAGGCGGTCGCCGACGTGCTCGCCGGGCACGACCTGCTGCTCATGCCGACCGTGGCGACGCGCGGCCTCGTCGCCGGAGACGACTACGTCGACCACGGGGTGACCGTCGGGGGCGTGGACCTGCCCGACTACTTCGAGTCCCTGCTCACGCCCGTCTTCAACATCGCCAGTCGCTGCCCGGTGCTGAACGTGCCCTCCGGCTTCGGCGACAACGGCGTGCCGACCGGCCTGCAGATCGTCGGGCGGCCGTACGAGGACGTCACCGTCTTCCGCGCCGGCGCCGCCTACGAGCGCCTGCGACCCTGGCTCGACGCACCGGAGCGGCGCCCGCTGCAGGGCTGAGGGGGAGGCAGGGCATCGGGGCACGCCGCCCGCGTCATCGGCGCGGCGGGCCGGCAGAGCGACAGGTGAGGTGAAGGATGGGCGCCAGCGGCGATCGGCGACCGTCCTCCCCGCCGCGCGTCGCCGTCGACCTGTGCGGATCCTGTCGCGCGGCGGGGCGCATGTGGGCAGCGCCCGGCCCCGCATGCGAGAGCACGCCGGAGGCGTTCGCGCTGCCCGAAGAGGTCGCTGCCGGCTGAGGCGCCGGCGAGCCCAGGCTCGCCGGCGCCTCAGCCGACGACCGCGCCGGCGCTCACTCCGTCCGGCACTGGAGCTTCTCGCAGCGGTCGAGGACGAAGAGCCGGTACTTCTCGAGGTCGCGCTCGAGCGTCGCCTGGGCGCGCGCGACCTCCTCGTCGGCCGTGTCCTTGGTGCGCGGCGTGTAGTCGAGCTCGACGGCCACCTTGACCAGGCGATCGCCCTCGGTCGTGAGGTCGACCTTCCCGGCCTTCATGTCGTCCTCGTCGATGAGCGGCTCCACGTCGGTGAGACCGCGCGTGTACCCGCTCAGCAGTGACTGCAGCATGAACTCGCTCCACTCGAGGTCGGCGAACTCGAGCGGGACGTCGACGGTGATCGAAGCCTTGATGGCGGCCATGACGCCTCCCTCCGGCCGGACTCCCCCCGCGCGCGGCGCGGGGGCCTTGCGCGGAGTGTGCCCACTCGAGGGAGTTCCTACGACGGGTCAGCGCGTCTCCATCTCCGAGACGACCTCGGTCTTGAGCAGCGCGACCAGGCGCTGCAGCGCGTCGAAGACGTGCTCGCGGATGTCGCCGGCGACGAGCACCTTCATGATGTCGTCGCCGACGGCGAGCGACCCTTCGTTGACCCACGCGCGCACGGCGACGACCCCCGGCCACGTCGCAGCCTCGGCCAGCACCTCGGCCAGCCGTGCCCGGTCGACGGAGAGGTCCATGCCGGTGACCGGCTCGCCCGACCGGCTGGCGCCGCGGACCACGCCCTGGTGCGACAGGATCATGCCGATCCCGCCGGCATCCGGCTGCGCCTTCACGGCGCGTATCCACTCGTTGACGTCGGGCGCGTCCATCTTCTCCTCACCACGGGCAGGCCGCGACACGCATTGTACGCGAGGCCGAAAAACTCCAGACGGGGACACTCGGCCAAGCAGGCGCAGGCCGAGAGAGACACGGCGATCGCTCTCGGGATCAGGTGGAGTATGGAGGCGGAAACGAGCACGCCGGCGGCGAGACACATGAAGTAGACCGTGTGCGGCGCCCCCAGCCCTCGAACCGGCGGATGGCGAATATCCCCGCCGTCGTCACGGCGGCGGCCGCGCAACTCGTGCTCAAGGCCGCCCAGAACGTGCTCTTGGCCCCGGCGTCCGCCGGGCTCCGTGGGCACCGCCGACCGCGGACCGCCCCCGGTCCGCACGCACCACTTCGGCCGCTCCCGCGGGGCGCGGGCCGGAAACGCCGCGAGCCCGCGCTCGGGGGAAGGATGCCGTCATGAGGAGTCCTGCGGCATGATCGTCGACGACCCCGCTCTGCGAGACCGCGCGAAGGTGTTTCGCGACCGCGACCACGCGGGAGCGGTGCTCGCGGAGCTGCTCGCGCCGCGCTTCGAGCGCCGCCGAGACGCCGCCGTCTTCGCGATCCCGGCCGGCGGCGTCCCGGTCGCCGCACCGATCGCGCGACGCCTGGAGCTTCCGCTCGACGTCGCCGTCGTGAGCAAGATCACGCTGCCGTGGAACACGGAGGCGGGCTACGGCGCCGTGGCGTTCGACGGCAGCGTCCGGCTCAACAGACCGCTGCTGCGCGATCTCGGTCTCACGCCCGAGGTCGTCGAGGAGGGCGTCGCCCGCACCCGGGCGAAGGTCGCGCGCCGAGAGTCCGTGCTGCGGAGAGGACGCCCGTTCACGGCCGTCGAGGGATACCACGTCGTGGTGGTCGACGACGGTCTCGCCTCCGGCTTCACGCTGCGGGCGGCCGTCGCCGCGCTCGAGGGGGCCGGGGCGTCGGCGATCAGCGTCGCGGTGCCGACCGCGCACGCGGTCGCGGCGCGCGAGGTCGCCGAGTCGGTCGCCGATCTCTACTGCCCGAACCTGCGCGGCGGCAGGAGCTTCGCCGTCGCCGACGCGTACGCGACGTGGTCCGACGTCGGCGAGGACACGGTGGCGGCGATCCTCGCGAGCTCGTCACCGCCGCCGTCCATGCCGTTCAACCAGCGTCAGCGGCCCTAGTCCTCGAGGGCGATCGCATCCACGGGGCAGTCCTCGGCCGCCTCACGGCACGCGTCCTCAACCTCCGGGGGGACCTCCTCGACGATCACCTTGGCGACGTCGTCCTCGAGCACGAAGACCTGGCTGGCGCGGGCCGACCCGAGCTCTTCGAGGCCGTCGATCTCGTAGTCGAGGAC
>JAZBOM010000517.1:0-4728 GCA_036351205.1 Thermoleophilia bacterium
CCGGGGGTGAGCGCTGATGCCGCTCACCGACCGCGGACGCGAGATCCTGAAGCGCCTGCCGGCGACCCACGCCCGCTCGAGCGGCAGCATCGGCTGCGAGATCGTCCGCCACGACGACCTCTGCATCGGCTGCGGCACCTGCGCCAAGAATTGCCCGACCGGCGCCAGCCGCCGCGGGGACACGTTCGACGTGCACCAGCTTCTTGACGCGCCGGCCGGGAGCCGCCGCGGCGATCTCGGCGCCGCCCTGCGCCGCCTGATGCGCACGCAGCCCGCCGGCCCTGTCGAGGTGCCGCCCCGGGTGACCGTGTTCCGCACGATCCTCTACGACGACGAGCGCTGCATCGGCTGCGGCAGCTGCGCCCGCAACTGCCCGGTCGACGCCATCGAGGCGCGACCGCCTGAAGTGCCCGCGACCGCGCCGGAGGGCGTGGGCGCGGAGGTGACGTCGTGAGCGCCCCTACGGAGAGCCCGTGCGTGATCCTCTGCGAGTGCGCCGGCACGATGGACAACATCGACTTCGACCGCCTCGAGGCCGCCGCGCGCGAGCACGCCGAGGTGCTGCGCGGCCGCCACTGGTGCAGCCGCGAGGGCAAGGCGCGCCTGCTCGAGCTGATGGAGGCCGGCGACGGGCGCAAGCTCGTCTTCGCCGGCTGCTCGACCGACTTCGCGGCGCGCCGCTTCCAGAAGCTTCGCGCCCGCGGCCTGCACCTCGAGGTCGCCGACATCCGCGAGGGCTGCAGCTGGGTCCACGACCACGACGTCGCGGCGGTGACCGACAAGGCGATCCGCCTCGTCGAGGCGGCGGTCGCCCACCCGGCCGCCGTGGCCGACGAGCTCGCCCACAGTCACCGCCGGGACGAGGTGCTCGTCATCGGCGGCGGCGTGGCCGGCACGCAGGCCGCCGCCGAGATCGCCCAGATGGGCCACCGCGTCGAGCTCGTCGAGCGGCGGCCCTTCCTGGGCGGCCGCGCCGCCCGCATCGGCACCGTCTTCCCGACCAACGACTGCGGCCAGTGCCTGCCGACCAGCGACCAGCAGGCGGGGGTGCGCAAGTGCTTCCACCGCAACCAGGTGATCGACCACCCGAACCTGAACGTCTGGCGGCGGACCACGGTCGAGTCGGTCAAGGGCCGCCCCGGCGACTTCGAGGTCGGCCTGCGCCGCCTCCCGAACATCGTCACCGACGCCTGCGTCAACTGCGGCACCTGCGAGACCGTCTGCCCGGTCGAGGCCGCCGAACCGGGCAAGAAGGCGATCTTCACCGAGTACTACGACGGCCGCGTCGTGCGCACCGTCGACCTCGAGACCTGTACCTTCTGCGGCAAGTGCGCCGAGGAGTGCCCGGTCGACGCCATCGACTTCACGCAGTCGCCGGTGCGCGAGACCGTGCGCGTCGGGGCCATCCTCACCGCCGTCGGCTGTGAGCCGGCGCCCTCCAGCCTGATCGAGTACCTCGGCTACGGCCACGAGCACGTCATGACCCAGGTCGAGCTCTCCGAGATGATGGACGAGTGGGAGGACCAGGCGGCCCTCGGCCTGACGCCGGCCCGGGAGCTGGTCATGGTGCAGTGCGCCGGCTCCCGCGACCGCAAGCGCCTGCCCTACTGCTCGCGCCTCTGCTGCATGATCGCGCTCAAGCACGCGATGCGCTTGAAGCAGCTCTTCCCGCAGATGAAGGTCACCATCTGCTACCTCGAGATGCGGACCGCCGGCATCGGCTACGAGAACTGGTTCCTCGCCGCGCGGCGCGCCGGGGTCGAGTTCCTGCGCGGCACCCCGCCCGAAGTGCAGTTCGACTCGCGGGGCCGGCCGGTCATCGAGCTCGAGGACGTCACCGCGGCGCGCAAGATGGTGCTGCGGCCCGACGTCGTCGTGCTCTCCGCCGGGATGGTGCCGGCGGCCGAGACCCACGAGCTCGCCGAGACGCTGGGCATCGAGCTCGACGAGGACGGCTTCGTCGACATCCTCGACCGCAAGCACCGCGTCACCGAGACGTCGGGCGAGGGCATCTTCGTCTGCGGTTCCGCCGCCGGCCCCAAGGCACTCAGCGAGGTCACGACCGAGGCCTCGGCGGTGGCCAGCGAGATCCACAACTTCCTGCGCTCCGCGGGACGGCGCAAGAGCCCGGCTTCCACGGTGGACGCCGCGGCCTGTGTCGGCTGCGACACCTGCATGACGGCGTGCCCCTTCGACGCCATCACGCTCGTGGACCGCCCGGACGACGCGCCGCGCCCGGCAGAGGTCAAGGACGACGGGAAGCTGGCCGTCATCGACGACCAGGTCTGCCGCGCCTGCGGCATCTGCGCCGCCGTGTGCCCCGAGGTCGCCATCACCCACAACCTCAGCGACGAGGCTCTCTTCGGCCGCCTCGCCACCCTGACCCGGGGCGTGCACCAGCCGGTCGTCGGCTTCTACTGCAAGGAGTGTGCCGGCGCCGCGCTGACGCTGAGCGGCCAGCACCGCGACCAGTACCCGGAGAGCGTGCGCCTGGTGGAGCTGCCCTGCGTCGGGCGCGTCAGCGCCCTGCACATCGTCGAGGCCGTGCGGCTCGGGGCCGCCGGCGTGTTCCTCGCCGGGTGCGCCGAGGGACGCTGCCACTACCGCAGCGGCGACGCCAGCGCGGCCGAGCAGCGGCGCCTCGCCGAGGAGCTCCTCGCCGAGGCCGGCCTCGACGTGCCGATCGAGCAGTGGCACCTCTGCGCCGTCGACCGCACCAGCGTGGCCCGGCGCCTGCGGCTCTTCCACGCGCGGGCGACCGGCGACGCCGCCGAGCTCGCCGCCCTCGAGCGCGAGCTCGCCCTCCTGACCGGGTCCGAGGCGCCCGCCTGCGTGGGAGGTGAAGGCTGTGCCCACGTACACTGACGCCGTCACGGCCGAGTTCGAGCAGCTCGCCGAGGAGTGCCGCATGTGCTACCAGTGCGGCCAGTGCACCTCGAGCTGCCCGAACGGCCGCGACCTGTACCGGGGGCCCCGCCGGCTCGTGCGCCTCGTGCTCGCCGGCGAGATCGAGGCGGTCCTCGACTCCGACGACCTCTGGCGCTGCACCGAGTGCGGGGCCTGCACCGACGCCTGCCGCATGGACATCGACGTGGCCGGCGTGCTCGCGCGGCTGCGCGCCCTGGAGCGCGAGAGCGGCCGCCTGCGCTGCCCCGAGCGCTCGGCCGCCGAGGTCGCGGCGCGGCGGCTCGAGAGGTACCCGCGCATCGACAACCTCGCCTTCGGCGCCACGATGGCGAGCCGCGGCCACGTGCCGCGCGACCTCGTCGGCGCCGCCGAGGCGGGCTTCAAGGCGGCGACCCAGGTGCTGCCCGGGCGGCGGGGGGCCGGGGCGGCGGCGGCCCGCAGGGCGGCCGCGACCGCCGGCCCCGACGCCGTGACCCTGCCCTTCTACGCCGGCTGCGCCCTCCCCCAGGACGGCGCCCTGCACGCCCGCGTCCACGAGGTGGCCGCGGGCTTCGGCGTCGTCCTCGACGAGGCGGCGGGCGCCGGCTGCTGCGGCCACCCAAGCCGGGGCGCCGTGCCGAGCCACTTCCGCCCCGACGATCTCGTCTACACCGCCTGCCCGGCCTGCGATGCGAGCCTCGAGGAGGCCGGCATCGCGACGGCCCCCCTCTGGGACGCGCTGACCGAGCGGGCGCGGCGTCAGGGCTTCGCCCTGCGCGCCGCCGCGCCCGCCTTCGTCCCCTACGTCGGTTGCCTCGCCGAGCGCGACGCGGCGCTTGCGTCCCTGGCCGCCGCCGCCGAGCTCGCCGGCGCCGAGGTGCGCCTCGACTTCCCGACCCTGCACAGCGCCTGCTGCGGCGCCCTCGGCGGCATGTACCGCGGCGCCACCAAGGGCAGCGCGCGCCTGCTGAGCTACGCCGCCGAACAACAGGCGCCCATCGTCACCCCGTGCGTGCTCTGCCGCGACAACGTGCGCTCGGCGGCGCGGCAGCTCAAGCTCGACGTCCCCGTCCACTTCTGGCCCGAGTTCTTCGCGGCCGCAGCGACACCCCCGGAGGCCGCGACCGATGCCTGACGAGAAGAAGCCCGCGGATCCCTGCACCGTCATCGCCGACAACAGCTTCACCTCGGCGCCGAGGCGCGACCCGGAGCTCGTCCGGCGCATCCTCGAGGACCCGCGCATGCACGACCACAAGGACGGCTTCCAGAGCTGCATCCAGTGCGGCATCTGCACGTCGGGGTGCCCGGCGGCGCGCTTCACCGAGTACTCGCCGCGCGAGACCGCGCGCCGTGCTCTCGAAGGCGACGAGAGCCTGCTCACCGACGACACGGTCTGGTACTGCTACTACTGCTACACGTGCCAGAGCCGCTGCCCGCGGCACAACTCGGTGGCCGTCATCAACCAGGTCGTCCGCGGCCTCCAGGTCGAGATGGGCACCGGCCACCGCCACGTCGAGATGTTCGGCCAGTGGTGCGCCAACTTCTACGACAAGGGGATGGGCGGCAACCCGCACCTCATGTTCCCCCACGTCTCCGAGGCGTGGGGCGAGAAGTGGGCGGAGTTCATGGACCGCCTGCTCGAGATCCGCGAGAAGCTCGGGCTCGGCGAGCTCTACCCCCCGGACAACGTGGTCGCCGAGGTGCAGACGATCATGGACGAGACCGGCTTCAAGGCGCGGCTCGCCGCCGTGCGCGGCGAGGCCGGCGGGGCGACGACAGACCCGACCGAGTGAAGTCTGCGACGACGGGGCGGGCGGGCTCGCTGCGCGAGCCCGCCCGCCC